>CAJMSG010000119.1:0-5744 GCA_905216105.1 uncultured bacterium
TACTGCTTTCGACCTCAACTTGAACCTTAAAGGTTCTAAAGGGTCAAGTTGAACTTGAGGCTTTGGCCTTGACCTGCGGGAATGGTGAATTGTTGAGAAACCATAGAGTTGAACTTTAACGTTACGGCACCCTGTTTGTGAGGGTTTTTGGCTGTAAATGTTGCCCTCACGTGGGGTTTTGCAACTACAGGGTTCCTTCGCGACGAGCCCGCTCCACCTCTTTGAGTGCCTCGGCGGGAGTGAAGGAACAGGTGCCGTCGCCGAGCCTGACCACCTGGACGTCGTCACCGATATGGACTTCTCCGCCCTGCAGCACGACGCCAAAAATGCCCCCGTGGGGGAAGATGCAGTCGCCGGCGAGATAGTAGATGGCACAGCGTGTGTGGCAGACCTTGCCGATCTGACTGATTTCGACGAGTACTTCGCTGCCAATCTTGAGCTGCGTTCCCAAGGGGAACGAGAGCAGGTTGATGCCCTGGGTGGTGAAGTTCTCACCAAAGTCGCCCTCGTGCACATCGAGCCCGCGCGCCTGCGCCGTCTGGATAGACTCTGCAGCTAAAAAGGAAACCTGGCGGTGCCAATGTCCGGCGTGCGCATCGGAGGCGAGGCCAAACTGCTCGATGACGGTGTCGTGCCCGTCGGCGACGGGTGACTTACGCGTGCCTTTGTGCTCCGACGTGTTGATTGAGACGATGCGGGCAGGCCCGTTGTAAGCATCGTTTGCGGTGCGTAGGGGAGCTGCCGTCTGGGCACGATCCGCAAGTTCGCGCTTTGCGGCGTCAATGATGGGGTTGTTGATTGGATGAGCCTGGGGCACGGTGCACCTTTCGACGGGGCGGGCAACATGTTGAATCCTACAACAACGGTGGGTTCATTGCCCGTTGTCGTACGCCGGTGATTGCCGCCTTCGTGCTGGATTATTACGCCGATTGCCATAGATACGGTGGAGCTTTGGGCGCCGGCGGCTCGGCACGCTAGAATAAATCAGTTGCACAAAGACCGCCCGTCGTGTGGGCAGTTCTAGATAGGAAGTTTCCATGGCATTGCAGTTTACAGAGCGCGAGTTTATCCCCGTGCTGCTCGGCGGCGACATCAACGCGTATTCGGTGGCGCGCGCTTTCTACGAGGAGTATCAGGTTAAGAGCCTGGTCTTTGGCAAGTACCAGACCGGCCCCGCGTATCGCAGCCAAATTATCGATTACACGCCCAACGTGGATATCGATACCATGCCGGTCATGATCGAGACCGTTAACGGCGTCGCACAGGCCAATCCTGATAAGAAGATTATTCTCATGGGCTGCGGCGACAACTATGTCGCGCTTGCCGCGCAGGCGCAGGACGCCGGCCAGCTTGCCTCGAACGTTATCGCACCTTACGCCCCCTACAGCATGCTCGAGCAGTGCCAGAAGAAGGAGATCTTCTACGAGCTGTGCGAGAAGCACGGTGTGCCGTATCCGCACACGTTTACCTTTACCATGGCGATGCTCAACGCTCAGGGCGAGGCTCCCGCCGAGGTGCTCGACCAGATCGACTTCCCCTTCCCGATGATTCTGAAGCCCTCTGACGGCATCATGTGGTGGGAGCACGAGTTCGAGGGTCAGAAGAAGGCCTACGAGATTGCCGATCGTGCCGAGCTGGAACAAGTCATTCGCGATGTGTACGCCAGTGGCTACACCGATGACCTCATCTTGCAGGATCGCGTGCCCGGCAACGACGAGTACATGCGCGTGCTTACCAGTTATTCCGACCGCAACGGCAAGGTTCGCATGATGTGCCTGGGTCACGTGCTGCTCGAGGAGCATCAGCCCCATGGTGTCGGCAACCACGCCTGTATCATCACTGAGCCCAACGACGAGCTCATGGGTGGCGTGCGCAAGCTGCTTGAGGACCTTAAGTTTACGGGCTTCTCCAACTTCGACGTCAAGTACGACCAGCGCGATGGTTCGTTTAAGTTCTTCGACTTCAACACCCGTCAGGGCCGCAGTAATTACTATGTCACCAATAGTGGCTTTAACGTTGCTAAATACGTGGTGGATGAGTACGTCTATAACCGCCCGTTTGAGCCGGAGTTTGTGACGGCGCAGGACGAGGCGCTGTGGATGGTCGTTCCTATGGGCGTCGTTGACAAGTATGTCAAGGACCCCGAGCTGCGTGCGAAGGCGCATCGCCTGGCCAAGGAGGGCAAGGCTGCCGATCCTTCGTTTATGAAGGGTGATTTTGTCTTTAACCGCTGGTTGCGCATGTGGCACACCAAGCTGCGTCACTTTAAGCTGTTCAAGACGTATTACAAGTAGACGAGTGTGGCGCCCGTCCGGTGTGTATCGGGCGGGCGCGGGTATGATACGCGCAATTGCGTGGGCGTCACCAAGGAGGCGGCGATGGAAAAGCTGGGAGTTATCGGCGGCATGGGCGCCGAGGCCACGTCGTATTACTACGACCAGGTCGTGCGTCATACGGCTGCTACCTGTGATCAGGAGCATATCGACATGGTGGTGCTTTCCAAGTCGACCATGCCCGACCGTACGCTGGCCATCAAGACCGGCGAGCATGCCGAGCTGCTTGCGACCATGAAGGAGTGCGCTCAGGCGCTCGAGGCGCTGGGCTGCGCGCACATTGCCATTCCCTGCAACACGTCGCACTACTTCTACGATCAGATTCAGTCGTTTACCAAGGTGCCGATTATCCACATGCCGCGCGAGTCGGTGCGCTATGCTCTGGCCGGTGCGGTGATGGGGGAGTGCGAGTTCGACCCCAACCTGAGTATGCCGGCCGAGCCGGTGCACAAGATCGGCATCATGGGCACCGACGGTACCGTGGGCGCAGACGTCTATGGGCGCGAATGTGAGACCGCGGGCGTTGAGGTCGTCTATCCCAGTGAAAAGCGTCAGGCCGACGTGATGTCGCTCATCTACGACGATGTGAAGGCCGGGCGCGAGCCCGATATGGATAAGTTCGACCGCGTGATGTGGGAGTTCGCCCGTAGCGGCTGCGACCGCGTCATCCTGGCCTGCACGGAGCTTTCGGTGTTGCAGAAGTATCGCGAGATGCCCGAGATCACCCTCGATGCGATGGATGTCCTGGTACGCGAGTCCATCATTCGCAGCGGCGTCCCCTACCGCCTGTAGCCCTCGACCTGCCAAAAAGGGACGGGTTTATTTTGGTAGGTTTTATCTGGGAAAACAGTAAAGGCCTCGGCTCGTTTGGTGCGAGCCGAGGCCTTTTGCATTTGTCGGTTGCCGGTGGCGATGGATTAGAACAGGAAGCCGATGGCGATAAGGGCGATGCTGACGATAAGTACGGCGATATCCAGGCCCTTGATGGGGTAGCGCTTATACGAGCTCGCGCGCGTGCGCAGGTAGAAGCCGCGCTGCTCGGCGGCAAGCGCGGTGGCATCGGTCTTGCCCACGCTCGAGATGAGCAGTGGCACGCACAGCGGCAGCATGAGCTTGAGTTTCTTAATAGGATTCTTAGTGTCGTATTCGACGCCGCGTGCAGTCTGCGCCTCCATGATGGCGTTCATTTCCTGGCCAAATACCGGCACAAAGCGCAGTGCCGTGGTAAAGGTGAAGGCATAGCGATATGGCACGTGCAGCACCTCGACGCAGGCGTTGGCGAGGTCGTTGAGTTTGGTCACCATAAGCATGAGGATGAGTGGCAGCGCCACACCCAACAGGCGTAGGCAGGCCTTCGATCCGGTAATGAGGCCCGTGTCGGTGATAAAGCCCCACACGATGTTGCCATCGCGCATAAAGGCCAGCTGAAGTACCAGCATGATAAGCGCGAGCGGAATCAGCAGCTTGAGTAGCGAGAGCAGACGGTCGGCGACGCCGGCGTAGGCGCCCAGTGCAAGGGTGAGCGCCAAAAAGCCCAACAGTGCCACGTAGGTGTCAGACAAGAAGATGCCGATGATGATGGCTGCGGCAAGGCCCAGTTTGACGACCGGGTTCAAGCGGTGCAGCAGTGTATCGCCCGGCATATAGTCGATGACGTTAACCACGGTGGACCATCTCCTCGGTAATGCGAACGATATCGGTGACCTCGCTCACCTGTGCAAAGGCGGGAGAGACGGAGGATGCCAGGCGACGAGAAAGCTCTATGACCTGGGGTGGCTCAACATAGGCTCGCTGCATGAGCTCTATGTTCGAGAACAGCTCGTGCGTGCAGCCGCGCTCGAGGATGCGGCCGTCGGCCATGACTACGATGCGCTCGGCAAAGTCGGAGACGACTTCCATGTCGTGGCAGACCATGATTACAGCGCAGCCGCGCTCGGCCATGGTGCGCACGGTTTCCATGACGGTCATGCACTCGCGGTAGTCAAGGCCGCTCGTGGGCTCGTCGAGCACCACGATTTTGGGCTCTACGACCACGACGGAGGCGAGTGCCACCATCTGGCGCTGACCACGTGAGAGCGAGAAGGGCGCCTCGTCGGCCGGCAAGCCAAAGCGGTCGATGACGAGCTGGGCGCGACGCAGCGCCTCGGCACGGTCGATGCCGGCAAGCTCCAGGCCAAAGGCGACCTCGTCGAGCACGGTGTCCTTGCAGATCTGGCGGTCGGGGTTTTGGAAGAGGGTTGCGACTTCGCGGGCGATGCGGCTCGTGGGAACGGCTGCGGTATCCAGTCCCGTGACGCGTACGCTGCCCGAGGCGGGCTTAAGCAGGCCTGTGAGCAGCTTGGTGAGCGTGGTCTTGCCGGCGCCGTTTTGGCCGACGATGCCCACGAGCTCGCCGGGATAGAGGGTCAGGTTGAGGTCGTGGACGGCGGCGCCGCCATTGGGATAGGCAAACTCAACGTGATCGAAGGTGAGCACGGGCTCGGCGTCCTTGGCGTGCGGGCGCAACGACGGTGCGTGTGGTGAGCCCGCGGGTGCCTGAATGTCGCTGCTTGCGTGTGCGGGGTCGACGATGCCCATAATCAGGCGCTCGGCCTCATCAACATCCAAACAGGGAGTGCCGCTGGCCAGGCCGTCGGCCTCGAGGCTGTTGAAAATGCGCGTGACACGCGGGCAATCAACGCCGATGGCGCGGAGCTCATCGGCGTGCGCGAAGACCTCGTGCGGCTCGCCCTGTAGCGCGATTTCGCCATGATTGAGCACGAGCACGCGGTTGCAATACTCCGAAAGCAGGGCGACTTTTTGCTCAACGACGACGATGGTAATGCCGAGTGCACGGTTGGCCTCACGCAGGGTCTCGAAGACCAGCGTGGAGCTGGCGGGGTCGAGCGCCGCGGTGGGTTCGTCGAGCACGAGCACGCGCGGACGCATGGCGAGGATGGCGGCGATGGCAACCTTTTGCTTTTGGCCGCCTGAGAGGGTGGCGATCTCGCGGTCGCGCAGGTCGCTGATGCCGACGGTTTCGAGCGTTTCGCTCACACGTTGCTCGATTTGGTCGTGGGGAACGCCAAAGTTCTCCAGGCCAAATAGCATCTCGTCCTCGACGACCGAGGCGACCATTTGCGTGTCGATGTCCTGCAACACGCTGCCGACGATCTGCGACACATCGGTGAGCGAAACTTCACAGGTGTCGTGGCCGTCAACTAACACGGAGCCATAAAAGGCGCCGGTGTAGTGGTGAGGCACAGCGCCCGACAGACAGGCGGCAAGTGTGGACTTACCGGCGCCCGAGGGCCCGATGATGCCGATGAAATCTCCCTTGTTCACGCTGAGCGAAACGTGGCTGAGCGCCTGCTCGGTTTGCGTGCCATAGGAGAACGAGACATCGTCGACGTTGATGATCGTTTCCATGGA
>CAJMSG010000120.1:0-5738 GCA_905216105.1 uncultured bacterium
ATCGAGGTCCTGGCCAAGGACGCCATGGCCGACGCCTGCTTCCCGGGCAACCCGCGCGAGGCGACGCTCGACGACGTCATCGAGCTCTTCAAGAAGATCTGCCCGGCTGCCTAACTTGGTTCGGCGGGCCCCTGCCCGTTAGCCCCACAATCGTCCTCGGACATGTCGGAAGCCCCCGCTGCGCACTTCGTGCGGCGGGGGCTTCCTCCGTCCTGCGGAAAGATTGTGGGGCTAACGGGCAGGGGCCCGACGGCTCGTTATCGTGGCGGGCGCAGTTCTGAAGAGCTCGATGGGTCATCTCGCTAGGTAAAAAGATGGTTCGCGGTGGTATCGTTGCTGTGGGTTTAATTCGATATGAAAGGGTGACTTTGGTGTCCAAGATGGATTCTACGCTCTCCTATATTACTGACCAGTTGAAGGCGCTGACTTCTATTGCTTCGCCTACAGGCTATACCCGTGCGGCGACTGATTATCTGATGGAGACGTTGCGCGATATGGGCTTTGGGCCCGAGCGCTCCAATAAGGGCAATGTGCTCGTTGGGCTTGGTGGTGAGGGTGAGCCGCTCGTGTTGGCGAGCCATGTCGATACCCTGGGCGCCATGGTGCGCTCCATTAAGGACAATGGCCGCCTGCGTCCCACGACGCTTGGTGGACACCAGTGGTCTACGGCCGATGGCGAGAACTGCACCGTCTACACGCGTGACGGCAATGTGTACACGGGTGTGGTCCTCAATACCGAGCCTTCGGCGCACGTGGCCGATGAGCCGGTCAAAACCATCGAGAAGAACATGGAGATCTTGCTCGACGAGAACGTCGACAGCAAGGACGATGTGCTCGAGCTGGGTATTCAGACCGGCGACATCATCGCTATGGATCCGCGCACCACGGTGACGGAGAGCGGATACATTAAGAGCCGCTTCCTGGACGACAAGCTGTCCGCGTCGATTCTGCTGGGTCTGGCCCGCGCCGTTGCTGACGGCGAGGTGTCGCTTTCGCGCAAGGTGTCGCTGCTCTTTACGGTGTACGAGGAGGTCGGTCACGGCGGCGCCTTTGTGCCGGCCGACACGCGCGAGATGATCAGCGTGGACATGGGCTGCGTGGGCGACGACCTGGGCTGCACCGAGCGCATGGTTTCGATTTGCGCCAAGGATTCGGGCGGTCCGTACAACTACGACCTGGTAACCACGCTGTCCAACATCGCGCGCGAGCTGGAGCTCGATTACGCCATCGATGTGTACCCGCACTATGGCTCCGACGTCGAGGCCACGCTCTCGGCCGGCTACGACATTCGCCATGGTCTGATCGGCCCCGGCGTGTACGCGAGCCACAACTACGAGCGCAGCCACATCGACGGCGTGCGCAACACCTACGAGCTGGTTCGCGCCTACGTTCAGCGCTAGGGGAGTAGCTTGCGACTCGGCTGACCAATCGCTAAGGCCCGATTTCTCGGGCCTTTTTTCGCTTTGGGTTGTTTAGTATTATGATGCATGTAATCTATTAACTAAACGTTTAAATTACTTAACGAGGTGATGCGGTGTATGGATACGTCTGAGTACTTGTCTATGGGTGATGCTGCCCGCCTGCTGGGCGTTACGAAAGCCCGCATATCTCAACTTGCCGCATCGGGAACGCTCGCGTGCGTTATTGTGGGCGGACGGAAGATGGTCGAGTACAATTCCGCGGTCGCTTATCAAAAGGTCCGCAAACGTGGACGCCGTCCTGCGGCCGATGTGGGGCGCAAGTTTACGCTGATGTCCGCCGATTACGAGGTTGCGCGTGTCTCATTTGATCCGACGCGTGAGTTTCCCTTCGAAATCGCCGAGGTACTCGATGCGCAGAGGATGCCGTTTGGCACGTGCTCGAGCTCTTCTCCTACGGTGAATAAACGGGAGCTCAACGTGTGGTGGAGCCATCGGTCGGTGCCCGATGTTCGCCCTGGGCTTATTTCGCGCTACCGCGAGCTGGGGATTGCTAACGGCGTTGAGGTTCCGGTTCGGTGCCTGGGCCTATCACTTTCGGATTGTTATTGGCTGCGGCCGGCAGAATGCGACGGGTTCGAATGGCGAAACCTCAATTACTTCGAGAACGATTTTGAGCGATCGGCGTCCGAAGAGCGTTCGGGTTGGCTGGAAGGCATCGGTCTTAAAAATCCCGACAACACATCCGAGGGCGAGCTTCCTAAATCGTGGATGATTCGCAACGGTGTTCGCGTTCTGGTTAAGGGGTGCGGCATGGACGACCAACGGCCCTTTAACGAGGCGGTTGCAACGGCCCTGCATCGTCGCTTGCTGTCGGAGGGCGAGTTTGTTCCTTATACGGTTGAGCGGATGTTCGATGGCCCTGTGTGTCTGTGCGACGACTTTCTTGACGGCCGCGAGGAATACGTTCCGGCTGTTTCCGTTAAGGGCGCACTTGGTAGCCAGCGGGGAAACTCGACGTACGACCGGTACTGCCGCTTCCTTGGTAAGCATGGAGCAGACGAGGCTGCCGTGAGAAGGTCTATGTCGCAGATGATTGTCTGCGATGCCCTTTTGGCCAACAGCGACCGCCATTGGCGAAACTTCGGCATCATCCGCAATGTCGACACCCTGGAGATAAGGCCTGCCCCGCTGTTCGATAGCGGCAACTGCCTGTGGTACAACGTATCAACTGCCGTGCTCGCAGCTGGGGAGTTTGGGTTTTCCGCTAAGCCGTTTGGGCCCGACCCTTCCGTCCAGCTGGCGCTTGCGGACTCGGTCGATTGGTTCGATCCATCGCGGCTCAACGGATTTGTTGATGAGGCGATCGAGATTCTTTCGCAGAGCGAATGGGCGACGGCGGAGGGTCGACTCGAGGCCATTTGCCGCGGCCTCGAGCGTCGCGTAATCGAGGTTAGTGCCGCTGTTGAGGTGCTTCGACACGTGCAGCGATAAACCTGCGGCTACTTAAGTGCGCCGGTCACCGTACCGCCACCCAGGACGATGTCGCCGCGATAGACGACGACGGCTTGGCCGGGGGCGATGGCTCGTTGCGGCTCGTCAAAAGTTAGCAGCATTTGTCCGTCGGCGTCACGCGTAAGGGTCGCTGCCTGGTCCTTTTGACGGTAGCGGTACTTGGCACCTACGCGAATGCCGCCGGCGTCGAGCTCCGCCTCCATGCGTGCGTCCGGCGCGCTCCAGATCCACTCATCGGCCGTGAGGGCAGCGGCGGTCAGGTCCTCGGCCTCACCCAGATGCACGGTGTTGTTGGCGGCGTCGACGCCCGTCACATACACGGGATGCGCCATCGCGACGCCCAGGCCCTTGCGCTGGCCGATGGTGTAGCGCAGCGCGCCGTTGTGGTGCCCGACCACGCTGCCGTCGCGCCACACAATGTCGCCCGGTGCAGCGGCATGTCCGCAGCGGCGCTCGATATAGCCTGCGTAGTCACCGTCCGCGATAAAGCAGATGTCCTCGCTTTCGGCCTTCTGGGCGTTGGTAAAGCCCTGCTCGGCGGCTATGCGGCGCACGTCGCGCTCTTTGTCCAGGCCAGCCAGCGGAAAGATCGTGTGCGCCAGGCGCTCCTGCGTAAGTGAATACAAAAAGTAGCTTTGGTCCTTTTTGGGGTCCTCGCCGCGATGTAGCTGCCAGGTGCCGTCTGCCGCCTGGCTTGTTTTGGCGTAATGTCCCGTTGCGATGTAGTCGCAGCCCATGTCCAGCGCCGCATCGAGCAGTGCGCCAAACTTAATGTGGCGGTTGCAGATAATGCACGGGTTGGGCGTCAGCCCCTCCTGGTAGGCGTTCACAAAGCGCTCGATAACACTGCGGTCGAAGGTCTGCTGCAGGTCGAGCACATGATGGGGTATCCCCAGACGCTCGGCGACCGCCTTCGCGTCGGCGATGTCGCGGCCGACCTTACTCATGCCCGTGGCGGGGTCGGGTGCGGGGCAGGTGAGGCGCATGGTGGCACCGACGCATTCGTAGCCCTGGCTTTTGAGCAGGTACGCGGTCACGCTGGAATCGACGCCGCCGCTCATGGCGACGAGCACGCGCTTGTTGTGCATGGGGAGGTTCTCCTTGGTGGCATGTGGCCAAAAAAGAAAAGCGGCGCGGGAGGCTGGTTCCGCGCCGCAGACATTGTAGCAAGTTCGGGCGTCGTGTGGGACACCCTAACGAGATGGGCTCAGGCGGCCAGAAGAGAGGGTAGACCGGCGTGCCTTGGGCCTATCGACAAGCGACGGGCCCTTAGTCCTGGAAGAGCGCCGTGGACAGGTAGCGCTCGCCGGTGTCGGCAAGCAGGGCCACGATGGTCTTGCCCTCGTTCTCGGGGCGCTTGGCCAGTTGCAGTGCGGCCCACACGGCGGCACCGGACGAAATGCCCACGAGCACGCCCTCCTTGTGGCCCACGGCGCGGCCGGTGGCAAAGGCGTCGTCGTTCTCGACGGGGATGATCTCGTCGTAGACCTGGGTGTCGAGGACGTCGGGCACAAAGCCGGCACCGATGCCCTGGATCTTGTGCGGGCCGGCCTGGCCCTTAGAGAGCACCGGTGAGGTGGCGGGCTCAACGGCGACGACCTGAATCTCGGGGTTCTGCTCCTTGAGGAATTCGCCCACGCCGGTCACGGTACCGCCGGTGCCAACGCCGGCGACGAAAATGTCGACCTGGCCGTCGGTGTCGTCCCAGATCTCGGGGCCGGTCGTGGCCTTGTGAATGGCCGGGTTGGCGGTGTTCACAAACTGGCCGGCGATGATGCTGTTGGGAGTCTCCTTCTGCAGCTCCTCGGCCTTGGCGATAGCGCCCTTCATGCCCTTGGAGCCGTCGGTGAGCACGAGCTGCGCACCGTATGCCTGCATCAGCTTGCGGCGCTCGACGGACATGGTCTCGGGCATGGTGATGATCACCTTGTAGCCGCGGGCGGCCGCCACCGAGGCGATGCCGACGCCGGTGTTGCCGCTCGTGGGCTCGATGATGGTGTAGTCGCCGCCGCGCACGAGCTTGCCGGCTTTTTCGGCCTCGTCGATCATGTTCTTGGCGACGCGGTCTTTGACGGATCCGGCGGGGTTGAAGTATTCCAGCTTAACGAGCACACGGGCCTTGAGGTCCTCGTCGGCCTCAAAGTGGGTGAGCTCCAGAAGCGGGGTGTGGCCGATAAGCTGATCGATGGACGTGTAAACCTTGCTCATGGTGAACCTCCAAAGTGTTCAAGTTGCTGGTTGCCGTGTGGTTTTACGGCGTGTCTAGCAGCTAAACCCATAAACCTTATAGGTTGTTCGTTTAGCTGTTGGCAAGCATAGTAGACACTAAAGCCTAGTAATGCAATAGGAAATAGAAGATTATTACAAGCTGATTAACCATCTTGACCGGAACGGGTATTTTCAAACCCAATTTTTCGGCTAGAATTTCAACGGACTAAAAGACCGAAAGGCAGCACTATATATGTTGGTTTCTACTAAGGGTAGGTACGCCCTGCGCGTTATGGTTGACCTGGCCGAGCACCAGGCGGCCGGCCGCATCCCGCTCA
The DNA here is from genome assembly GCA_905216105.1 of uncultured bacterium. Classification (GTDB taxonomy): domain Bacteria; phylum Actinomycetota; class Coriobacteriia; order Coriobacteriales; family Coriobacteriaceae; genus Collinsella. Next base: position 5,480 of record CAJMSG010000120.1, read on the forward strand.
AAGAGATCGCGGCGCGACAGGGGATTTCCGAGAAATATCTCGAGAACATCTTGGCTACGCTCGTGCGCGCCAACATGCTTTCGGGCATGCGTGGCAAGGGCGGCGGCTATGTGCTCACGCGCCCGCCCGAGCAGTACACGGTGGGCGAGATCTTGCGCCTGACCGAGGGCAGCCTGGCACCGGTCGCCTGCCTGGATGGCGACTGCAAGGGCTGCTCGCGATCTGAGGAGTGCCCCACGCTCGACGTGTGGAAGAACCT
>CAJMSG010000121.1:0-5720 GCA_905216105.1 uncultured bacterium
GGGCTCAGCACCTCGGCATCCAGATAGTTCAGAACTTCTTCGACGAGCATCTCGGTCTCGGGGCGCGGGATGAGCACACCGGGGGCGCACGCGACGTCGATCATGCGAAACTGCGTGCTGCCCGTGATGTATTGCAGCGGCTCGCCCTTAGCGCGGCGGACAACGGCCGCATGCATGGTCTCGAGCTGGGCCGCGTTAAGCGTCTCGTCCATACGCATATATAGGTCAATGCGCGCCAGGCCCGTGGCGGCGCACAGCAGCCACTCGGCAGAAAGACGGGGGTGCTCCTCGCCGCGCTCGGCCAGGTACTCCTTGGTCCACTCGAGACAACGCTTGATGGTCCAAATCTCGTTTGCCATGGGGCCCTCCCCTCTTAAGCGCCGGACGGCGCGCGAATGTCGGAGCAGATTGTAAGCGAGGCCAGCGCTTGGCAAGGGGCGATTGAAGGCGATTATCGAGAATCAGCCCAGAATTTTGCACCGAGCTCGCTCAAAGCGTTCATTCGCTGACGTCTAAATTTGCATTCGTCAAGCTTTTGGCAAGGTTGCCCCAAAACTGACCAATATCTAACCAAGAACTTGCCACATCGCTTGACGCACGACCCATCAAAAATCGCTCCGCGACTTCTTGAACGATATTTTGAGCAATATTTTCGATAGCGGACTTATGCCGTCAATTACCTTAAGCAGGTAAGCAGCTCAAATGCCATAACAGCCGACTGAATAACATCTCAAAGCAATGTACCCAACCTAGTCATTTAAGAACGTCCCCAATGACTACATCTAAGGCGCCGCAGGTTGAGCATAAGTCAGCGAAAACGCCCCTAAGCGAGCAAGGTGACGTGAAAGAGGAGGGAAGCGTACTTCGGTACGCGACCGACGATTGAACGTCAGATTGCCGCTTAGGGGCGTTTGCAGCGTCGACTCGTTACGCGGTTTGGTAAAACCGCGTAACCCGTTACACAGCCTGTGCCAGCTTCTCGGCACGCTCGGCGGCGGCGAGCGCCTCGATGACGGTGCCGAGCTGGTCGCCCAGGAGGACGCCATTGTAGGTGGAGTTGAAACCGATGCGGTGATCGGTCACGCGGTCCTGGGGCTGGTTGTAGGTACGGATCTTCTCGGAACGGTTGCCGTGGCCGATCTGGCTCTGGCGCTCAGCACCGAGCTCTGCCTGCTGCTTCTCGAGCTCCATCTCGTACAGACGGGCGCGCAGCATCTGCATGCAGACTTCGCGGTTCTGGATCTGGGAGCGCTGTTCCTGCGACTGCACCACGGTGTTGGTGGGCAGGTGGGTGATGCGCACGGCGGAGTAGGTGGTGTTAACGCACTGACCGCCAGGGCCGGAGGCACAGTAGGTATCGATGCGCAGGTCGGACTGGTTGATCTGGACGTCGATCTCCTCGGCTTCGGGAAGTACGGCGACGGTCGCCGTGGAGGTCTGGATACGGCCCTGGGACTCGGTCTTGGGAACGCGCTGGACGCGGTGCACGCCGGACTCGAACTTCATGACGGAGTAGACGCGGTCGCCCTCGACCTTGAACTCGATGGACTTAAAGCCGCCGGCCTCGCTGGGGCTGGAGTCGAGCACGGTGGTCTTCCAGCCGCGCGACTCGCAGAAGCGCTGATACATCTTGTACAGATCGCCGGCAAAGATGGCCGCCTCGTCGCCACCAGCGGCAGAGCGAATCTCGACGATGGTGTTCTTGTCGTCGTTGGGGTCGCTCGGGATGAGCATGTACTTAATGTCTTCCTCGAGCTGGGGAAGCTTGGCCTCGTTTTCGGAGATGTCCATCTGGAGCATCTCCTTCTCATCGGCATCGGTAGTATCGTGGAGCATTTCCTTGGCAGCCTCGATGTCATCGAGCGCGCCGATGTACTCGCGCGAGGCAGCGATGAGGTCGGACTGGTGCGCGTACTCCTTGTTGAGACGCGTGAACTCCTTGATATCGGAGGCGACGGCCGGGTCGGAAAGCTTTTTCTCGAGCTCCTCGTAGGCCTTGATAATCTTTTCGAGCTTGTCGCGCATGGCGGGACTCCTTTATATGCGTGAAGGTGAAAATCGGCAGAGTTGATGGGGCGCGCGGCGCCACTGCGGGGGTAAGCCCGGCTAGAACATGTCGATCTTCAGATACATGCGCATCCCTTCGCGTATGGGGTACATAGTTGCGGTCTAACCCATACATGATAGCGTGCGCAGGCAAACCTGCATATAACCCGCACGGAATGATTGGTGCAAACAAACCTGACCCCATTGCACCAAGGGCTTGCTTTTTGGCTAGAGCGTTTGGAGTAGAGCGACGAGGAAGCGGATGCCCTGGAGGTAGGCGCGGCGGGTGATGCGCTCGTTGGTGCCGTGGACACCGCGATCGCACTCGTCATCGTCGACCACAAACGCCGAAAAACGAATGCATTCGGAGCAAATGTGCTGGTAGTTGGCAGCGTCGGTCGCGCCGATCACGGTTGAGGGCACAATGCGGACGGGGCCCTCGTCCGCCGCGCTCGATCCGTTTTCGTCCGCCCCCTTTGGATCGCGGAAATAGCGGGCGGCGATGGAGCGAACCGCCTCGAGGCCGGGACCACCGATGCGCGGGGACGGCGAGGGTTCGGAGCTGCCGGGGCCCAGCTCCACTTCGACACGACCGGCAAGGTCCGCCCCGGCAACCGCCTCACGGCAGCGCGCCACAACGTCGGCCACGCTCGTGCCCTCGAGCATGCGGAAGTTAATGTTGGCCCACATATCCTGTGGCATCACGTTAGCGCCAGCGCTGCCGCCCTCGATCTGCGTGGGCGCGCAGGTGGTCGTCACCAGCGGATAGAGCTTTTTGCTGGCGAGGCACTCGCGCACGATGGCATCCCCGTTGGCGGCAATCTCATCCGCCGTGTAGAGCCCCAGCTCGACAAGCTGCGCGGCAAGCAGATCGGTCACGCGCGTCGGCCACTCGATATCGCAGATTGCGGCGATGGCACGGCTGAGCACCTCGAGCGACGTGCCGCCGTAGGGGTTAGACGAATGCCCGCCCGTGCTCTTCGTCTTGAGCACGATATCGGCATAGCCCTTTTCGGCCAGGTCGGCATGCATAAGCCAGCCCTCGCCCGCGCCGTACTCGGCAGTCGAAACGATACGGTAGTCACCCTCGTCGATCAGGAACTCGAGCTCAACACCGCGCTCCTCGAGCACGCGGCCGATGGCGCCTGCGCCGTACTGCGTCGTCTCCTCGTCCTGACCAAAGGCCAGGAGCAGCGTGCGCTCGTGCTGCCAACCGTGCGCCAGCGCATACTCAACCGCCTCGAGAATGCCTGCGACCTGATCCTTCATGTCGATAGCGCCGCGACCCCAAATGTAGGTGTCGTCCACCTGTCCGCTAAAGGGGGCGTGCGTCCAGTCGGCCTCGGTACCCGGAACCACGGGGACCACGTCCATGTGGCCCATGAGCATGACGGGTTTGAGGGCGGAGTCGGAACCGCCAAGCGTCACCAACAGCGAATGGTCGATAAGCTCGACCTCGCCCGCCGCAAACACGCGCGGCCAGGCCTGCTGCATATAGGCGCGCAGGTCGTCGAAGGGCTGCCAGTCCACCGCCTCGGCATCCATGCTCGAGATGGTCGGAAACGACAGCACGCGGCCCAAGCGCTCGCACGCGCCGGCCTCGTCCATATCGGCAAAATCGTCCTCATGCGCAAAGAAGCGCCAAACCTCGGCCATGACATCCTTTCGATTGTGACGACAAAGGCCGCCCCACGGGAGCGGCCCTGCAACGTAGGCGTTTGCGCCGGTTATTTGTCCTCGAGATAGCGAGAGAGGAACTCGCGAGTGCGCTGATGTTTGGGGTTGCCAAAGAGCTCGGCCGGCGCGGCGTCCTCGAGCACCACGCCCTTGTCCATAAAGACCACGCGGTCGGACACCGTGCGGGCAAAGGCCATCTCGTGCGTGACGACAACCATGGTCATGCCGTCGGCCGCGAGCTTGCGCATGACCTCGAGCACCTCGCCCACGATCTCGGGGTCGAGTGCCGAAGTCGGCTCGTCGAACAGCATGATCTGCGGACTCATGCACAGGGCGCGAGCGATGGCCACGCGCTGCTTTTGGCCACCGGACAGGCGACCCACGGCGGCGTGCGCGAACTTTTCGAGTCCCACGCTCGCCAGATGCTCCATCGCGACCTTCTCGGCCTCGGCCTTGCTCATCTTTTTGAGCGTGACGGGCGCGAGCGTGCAGTTGTCGAGCACATCCATGTTGTTGAACAGGTTAAAGCCCTGGAACACCATGCCGATGTCCTCGCGGAGTTTATTGATATTGCAGCGCTCGGCCGTAAGGTCCTGGCCGTGGAACCAGATGTGGCCCGCGTCCGGGGTCTCGAGCAGGTTGAGGCAGCGCAGAAAGGTCGATTTGCCCGAACCCGAAGCACCGATGATGGTGACGACCTCGCCGGGATTGACGGACAAGTCGATACCCTTGAGCACCTCGAGCGAGCCGAAGCTCTTGCGCAGGCCCTCGACGCGGATGAGTGACTCTTTAGTTTGTGCGGCGGCCGCGGTGCCGGTAGTGGCGGTATCTGCCATGATGATTCTCCTCGTCTTAAGCCTAGTTAGAGCTGGGCAGCGTGGCAGGAGCCTCGGCGCCGAGCTTTTTGCCAAAGGCCTCGAGCAGGCGGCTCGCCACGAGCGTCAGGATCAGGTAGACCACGAGCGCCACGCAGTAGACCTCCATCTGGCGGTAGTACACGCCGGCGACGGTGGTGGTGGCATACATGAGGTCGAACACGCCGATGACCGAGAGCACCGACGAATCCTTGATGTTAATGATGAGCTCGTTGGTGAGCGCCGGAATCGCGTTTTTAATGCCCTGGGGGAACACGACCTTGCGCATAGCCTGCCACTGCGAAAGCCCCAGCGAGCGCGCTGCCTCGGCCTGGCCGGGATCGATGGACTCGATGCCGCCGCGCAGGACCTCCATCATGTAGGCGGTGGAGTTGAGCGAGATGGTGACGAGGCCGGCGGTGAAGGTACTCCAAATCTGGTTGGCCTGGGCGGTCTCGAAGCCCATGCCGCGCAAAACGGTGAAGCCCGCGTAATAGATGAGCAGGCCCTGGACCATCATGGGCGTGCCGCGCACGATGGTGGAGTAGACGGTCGCAAAGCCGCGGCCGATGCTCTTAAAGAAGCGCACCAGGTCGTTGTCTACGCGGTCGAAGGTCTGAATACGCAGGAACACAAAGAGCAGCGCCAGGAAGAATGCGATGACGGTGCCGAAGGTGGCAAGCGCGATGGTGATCTCGATGCCACGGATGAAGAAGTCGCCGCTCTTGTAGGTCATGTAGACCAAGCTCGACAAAAAGTCGCTGGGGTTGGAATCCGAGACAATGCTCACCTGCACCAGATCGATAAACGACATGACGCAGCGGTCGACAAAGAAGATCGCCGCGATGACGACCACGACATAGCTGCCCAGGCGCGCGCCGCGACGGAAACGCTCGGATGCAAACGGTGACTTTTCGCGATAGTCGCTCCAGTGCATAACCTTGGTGACGAGCGCTGCCGCCGACACGACGATCCAGGCCCAAAGAATCGCCCAAAGGCAATCCTGGAAGATGCCGGTGGGCGCCAAAAAGCTCAGCGGCGTGGGGTTGCGCTGGCTAAATGCCAAGCCGAGCGCCGCGATAACGCTCGTGCCCAGGTACACATAACGGTGGTCGGCCTTGATAAAGGAGGCCAGACGATTGA
>CAJMSG010000122.1:0-5681 GCA_905216105.1 uncultured bacterium
ATCGAGATCAAGCCCGAGCTCGTTCCCCACATCCAGAAGGAGATCATCGCCAAGTGCAACGCGGCCTACAAGCCCGTCATCACCGCTACGCAGATGCTCGACTCCATGCAGCAGAACCCGCGCCCGACGCGCGCCGAGGTTGCCGACGTCGCTAACGCCATTTACGACGGCACCGACGCCGTTATGCTCTCTGGCGAGTCCGCTGCCGGTAAGTACCCGGTCGAGGCCGTCAAGATGCAGGCTAGCATTGCTCTCGAGACCGAGAAGTACCTCCCGGCCCACGCTCCGCTCGAGGTTCCGGCCGATGCTCACGGCACCCGCGTCGTCAACAACGTTGTGGGTATGTCCGCTGTGAACATGGCCACCACCGTTGGCGCCAAGTGCATCACCGTGCCGACGACCACCGGTCGTACCGCTCGCCTGATCTCGCACTTCCGTCCCAACATGCCGATCTGCGCGTTCTCCCGCCACGAGTGGGCCGTCCAGCAGATGATCATGTACTGGGGCGTTATCCCGCACCAGGCCGAGATTACCCAGGGCACCGTCAACGGCACGATCGTCAAGGCGATCGAGACCGCTAAGGAGCTCGGCTACGTCGAGGCCGGCGACCTGACCGTCGCCACCGCCGGCGATCCCCGCATGAGCGTCCAGCTCGAGGACAAGGTCTCCTCGACCAACGTCGCTTACGTCGCTCAGGTGCGCTAAATCGCACTTGCTAGCACGCTTGCATTGCAAAGGGCCCGGAAGGCTTTGCCTTCCGGGCCCTTTTTCTGTGCCAATGCCGCCCCACGGCAAAACACGCACGCATTTCTTTACCAAAAACGCGAAATCCGCCCTCCGAGGCCCAAAAAATAAAGCCCCAAGCGCTAAAAGTGTTCGCCCGGTAGCAAACCCACACCTTAACCGACGCTGCTAAATCGTTTTAGCAAGAGTCAGATCGACCGCGTTTTCGGAAGTGCGGGGAAAAATTGCTTACCTCCGAGCACAAGCCCTTTTATTTCAACAAAACCCCTGATAAAGTTGGCTCAAATACCGCTTGTGCTTTGCCTGTTTGTCTTTTTCCCCGCACTTCCGAAACCGATAGCCTTTCTAGCCCAAACAACGCTCGAACGATCGGATTGCCATGTCATTTCTCGCTTGCGGACCCACAGCTTTTCAGTACTATCGCATCCCGCCCCAGATACTAGGACTCTATCCGGCAATCCTGCCGCCCGACCATGACCATCGCTTGGTGCATTACTCAAAACAACCAGTATTTAAAGACTTGCTCGGCACACCAGTTTGGAGATTCGTGGGCGAAAGAAAACAGCGCGCGAACGGAAAGCTATTTCATAGCCGTCTGCTAACCCAAGAGCCGCCTCCTGGGTCGTTTAGGCAGACTGAGCATGGATTTGATGTCACGTCGCCCGAGTTTACGCTGCTCAACCTTGCTACGAAGGTCTCACGCAACCAGTTACTCATGGCTTGCTACGAGATGTGCGGCTCCTTTGCAGTGTTTAAGCCCTGCGAGCGAACGCAGCAACAACTCGATGAATCTATTTCGCTTAAGCTCATTCCACCCAACTGCGGCTGGGAGCGAGTTAACGACACCAAGGGCAATGACATCAACCTGTGGAAGCGCCAACCGCTCCTCAGCGCGGCGGATATCGCCGCATTCGCTAAGCAGGCCGCAGGCCTGCGCGGCGTTAAGCAGCTCCGCTGGGCGGCCGAGCACATGACGGGGCAGACCGCCTCGCCTTTCGAAGTCCAAACATCCATACTCGTCTCACTCCCCCGTGACGAGGGCGGCCTGGGTATCGGCATCACCAACAACGTGCGCATCCCACTCAGCGACGCCGCGCGCTCACTGTATGACAAAACCTGCTGCTACGCCGATATCCTCATAGAGAGCAACACCGACAGCATGGGCGTCATTTTGGAATGCCAAGGCCGCTCCGCCCATGACAGCGAAGCCGCAAGTCTCTCCGATGCCGAGCGCACCACCGCGCTCACCAGCATGGGCTACGATGTCATACAAATTACCTACGACCAGATCAAGGACAAGAAGAGCTTTAACAACATCGCCGAGCTCATTCATAAAAAGGCGGGGCTCCCCTACATCCCAAAGACCGATCAGGAACGTACCGCTGAAAATGCCCTGCGACGGGAGCTGTTGGTCGATTGGGTTGAACTGTTCACCGTTAAGCCGGCCGGCTAGCAGCTAGCGATCAGGGGGACTGCGGGAACGTCAGAAGCAGCAACGTGAGCCGCAAATCCTGCCTCGGTCAGCTCGATGACCTCGGTAAACGTTGCATCGAAAAACTCCTCGGTTAGCAGGCGATACGGCGGATGATCGGGCTCGCCGGGGTTTTCGCGTACAATCTCGTGCATAACGCCGATGGTCTTGAGCACATATTCTTTATGGATGGGATACTGCCCAAAACGCGTCGCCGCAGTATACAGGCGATCGGTCGCGCGCGGAATCGAAACAATGCCGAGCGTCTTGCCAAACCAGTCAAAGTCGCCTTGCTTTTTAATGCGGAACTCCTCACACGGCTTGCCGCCGTGCGCCTCCAGGTACTGATTCACGCGCGTATTCCATACGGTATCAGCCACCAGATGCGACCAGACACCCAGCGTCAAATCGAGCAGCGACTGCGCCACATCCTCGGACGCAAGCGAGAACTCACAGGCGCCAGGGCCAACAACCGGCTCGGCATCCTTGTAGCGCTGGGGATAGTGAACGCGGTTCAGTCGCTCGCGTTCCTCGATAATCGAGGTCGCCGCGGCCGGCGCACCGGTGGGCGAACTTTTAAGCAACGGTGCCACATAGGTATCCCAGAACTCATGCTCACGAGGCTTAGGGATGGGCTCAGGCTTGGCAAAGTGCGTAATGCGGTACGGGATGGGATCGGCGATGCCAGGGACCATATAGCCCACGAAGATATCCGGAACCACGCAGCCAAACAAAAAGGCATTGCGGTCGCGCACGCTCTTGGCAAGCGCACCGGTGCGCTCCAGCAAACGCTCCGTCTGAGCGATATGAATGTTCCAGCTTGGCATAGCCACCCCCATAAAAAACCTGGATAACTATACCATCACGGCAAAGCCGCGCGGGCGGCTACGCACGCTCTACGCAGCAACTAGTCCGTAGCACCGCTTTCGGTTCCATACGACGGCGAAGGCGCCTCAACCACATGGTGATATCGATCGATATAGATTGCACGGGCGCCCAGGCGTCGCACCAAATCCTGGTGATGTGTACTCATCAAGACCGTCTTACCCGCCGCGACGTAGGCCAGCAAGAAGTTGACCACGATGTCGCATGAATCCTCGTCGAGCCCATTGGTAGGCTCGTCGAGGACCAGGATATCGGGGTTCATCGACACCACCGCAGCCAGCGCAACGCGCTTCTTTTGCCCGCCCGAGAGCTGATAGGGAGAGGCGTCGGCAAGGTCGGCAACCTGGAACAGCCCCATGGCATCGCGCACGCGGCACTCGAGCTCGTCTGCCGGCAGCCCCATCTGCGCGGGACCAAAAGCAACTTCCTCACCCACCGTAGCGCAAAAGAGCTGGGCGTCGGCATTCTGGAACACAAAGCCCACGCGCTGATGAAAACGCTGAGCGGCCGCGGAATCCTTTAGAAACGCCGCATCGATCACGCGCCCGTCAAACAGGTATGCCCCTGCGTCCGCGAGTTCAAGGCCGTTAATAAGGCGCATGATCGTCGTCTTGCCACAGCCGTTGGGACCGAGCAGGGCAACGAGTTCACCGCGATCGACCTGCAGCGAAACGCCGTCGACTACCGTATGCCCCGCATAGGAGAACACCACGTCGCGCAGCTCGATGAGCGGCGTGGCCTCGGCGCCAGCAGCACCGCTCGCGCCCATTGCGTCATTCGTATCGTTTGCCAAAACGTCGCCCTTCCCTATTCATATCGACGGTTCGACCGCCCGCGTTACAGCACGGCGCACAACACCGCCAGCAGCGCCACGCCGGCCGCATAGACCGCATCGCGCCAGCCAAACCCGGCGCGCGCGGGAGCCGGATACGCACCGGCAAAGCCGCGGCAGAGCATGGCCTCGTCCATCGCGCGGCTGCATTCCATCGCCTTGATAAAGGTCATGCCCATGATACCCGCGATCGAATCGGTACGCGAAAATCCCTCAGGCGCACGGCCAACGCTGCGCAGCATGACCGATTCGCACAGATTGTGCGCCGTGCGACCCAGCACCTCGATGTGCTTGAGCGCCATATCAAACGTAAAGATAACTTCGTCGGGTAGATGCAGCATCTTGAGCGCCGCCGACATACGACTCCACGTGAGGGTCCACGAAACGCCCAGCACCAGCGACACATTAATGAAGGTCTTGAGCGCAATCTTGAGCATGGCGCCCGCGGCAGAAGCGTCCAGCAGCAAGGCGGGCAGCGCCAGAACCACGGCAAACCCCGCAGCGCCGAGCGCCGGCACAAAGGTCGCGCGCAGCCCGCGTGCAGGGCGCACGGCAACGAACACCAGCGCGATAGCCGCCATCAACATGAGGTACAGCGGGCTCTGCGCCAGACACACGCACAGGACGCAGACAAACATGCCGAGCAAACGCACCGGCGCCGAAACGGAAGAAAGGGCGCGGTCGATAATCGACCCGCCCTCGTGCGCGCCACCGCCCAGGCGAACCCGCTCAAGCAGGCTCGCCAGGTGCAGGACATTCTTTTGCATTACACGATGCCGAGCGCCCGTGGGCTCGTATCGCTCCTCGGCCGCAAGCCAGCTAGGCAGCTCGACCGTCGCCATGCGCTTAGCTTTCCTTGACCGTCAGCGAAATAAGACGGAATACGATGGTGAGCACCGCCACGCCAATCACGCCGGAGAGGATATACATGGCAGCCTGGCCGGCAAAGCCAAGACCCTGCTCCTCGGAATAGGCCTGCAGATAATCACCCGTGGGCAGTGCATCGGCAAAGGTCGGGGCGTCGAGGCCGACCGAAGCCTGTAGACTGTCGTCGCCAGCCTCCTGAACGGCGGTCGCGGCGCCCTCGGCGTCCCACTCGCCCCATGCGTCACCGGTGGCCAGCAGGCCCAGCGGCGTGGCAACGACAAGCACAGCGACCAGGATGAGCGTGGGGACCAGCGAGGTCTTCTTGGCAGCAGCGCCCTCGGCAGCAAGCTGGCCATCGACGGCCTCGGGCCCGACGATAAAGCTCGGCGCCGTCTTCTTAATGAAACCGTAGATAGCGGCGGTCGCCACGCCCTCGACCACACCGGCTACCAGCATATGCGGGATCAGCATGGCCGGAATGGAAACAGACAGCGGGAAGGGGCAGTACAGTGGGGCACCCGAGGCGTTGGTAAAGAGCATCGGCTGAATGCCAAACTCGATGGCAGCGCAAAGGGCAGCCACGCACAAGCCGACCCAGCCGCTCACGATGGCAGCAACCGAAGTGCCCCAGCTCTTGTCGTGCAGACGGCTGTTGAGCGCACGGAACACAATAGCAGCGGCAAACGGCAGCACAAAGGCCATGTTAAAGCAGTTGGCGCCAAAGGACAGAACGCCGCCGTCGCCAAACAGCAGCGCCTGCAGCGCCAGCGCGACCGAGACGGCAATGGCAGCAGCCTCGGGGCCCAGCAGCAGCGCGATGAGCGCGCCACCAACGGCGTGACCAGTGGTACCGCCGGGCAGCGGCACGTTGAACATCATGAG
>CAJMSG010000123.1:0-5676 GCA_905216105.1 uncultured bacterium
GACGTCAAAAAGCAGTTTGAGCATGCGTTTAAGGGCAAGGGCACGTCGCTGTGGCTGCCGCCGGAGCTCATGGAGGACGTCTGTGCGACGGGTTCTCCCGCCGAGGCATTTGCTCGCCTGCGCAACGATGACCTGCAGCTCTCGCTCGAGGAGCGGGCCCGCTTGCTCTACGTTGCCATGACGCGTGCGCGCGAGCTGGTGATCCTGGCGATGGATGCCGGCGTGAGCCGCGGCAAGGTGACGACGCCGACCTTCGACGTCGAGACCGATCTGACCTACGACGTGTTGCGTCGCATTTTGCCAACGGACGCCCTGGATATGCCGCAGCTCGATGCAGACCGCTTGGTGTTCGACAACTCGCAGCCGGGCGACTACGAGCTTATCTCGCTGGCGAACTTTACGTTTGGCGAGCAGGCGTTTGAGGTCAACGCTTCGTTGGATGCCGAGGGCAGGCTTGTCCGCGGCGATGCGGAAGTGGAAGGCGCCGGCGCAGATGTTCGCGTCGCCGTCCCCGGTCCTGCCGACCCCGAGCCTGATGCGTTTGAGCTCGTATATCCCCAGGCGGTGGGCGTTCGTATGGGCACCTGCCCGTATCCGGCGCGCGATTCGTACAGCTATTCGTCGATTGCCGCGGCGCTGCACGCCGAGGCCGAGGACCGTGCCGCCGAGGCGCGCGTGCCGATGGATGGGGCCGGCGATGATGCGGAATCGGATGGCTCGGAGATGACGGATGCGGACGTGGCTGCCACTGAGCCTGTCGGCAATCCCATGGCGTTGGGCTCGGCCTTCCATGCCGCCTGCCAGTGGCTGATCGAGATGGGTGCCGACGCGCTGCCCGCCGCGCGTGCCGATGCGCTGACGCGCCTGTGGCATCTGACGCCGGAGCAGCGCGGGCGCTTCGACGTTGCCCTGAATCGTTGGCTCAGGTCGTCGGTTCGTGCCGAGCTGCTCGCGTGGCCGTGTGTTCGCGCCGAGGTGCCGTTCTTCTCGCTGGGCTGCGAGGACGAGGACATCGCTCGCTACGGTGCGTATGCCGAAGGCGCCATCGACGCCTTGGCGACGAACCCGGCGGATTCGTCGCGTGCGCTGGTCATCGACTACAAGACGGGCGGCACGCCGGACGAGACACCAGACCAGTTGCTCGAGAAGCATGCCCTGCAGGCGCGCGTCTACGCCGATGTTCTGCATAAGGCGGGCTATCAGACGGTGACCGTCAAGTTCGTCCGCGTGGAGCAGGCGAATCCAGCCATCTTCGTCGAACCCGCCGAACCTCAAGTAGTCACCTACAATCTCTAGCCCTCAGATAACTTGCGGTGGAATACGGACTGTTTTGGCCAAAAAAGCCGCCAAACAGTCCGTATTTCACCGCAGCTGCAAGAGGAGCCGTGTGGGTTTGGCTAGGTTCGGGTGCCGTCCGCGCCGTGCGGTAAAATCGTTCAGTCAGAACACGAACCCGCATCGGAGCTCATCACATGGCATTCGTCCATCTGCACAACCACACTGTCTTTTCCATGCTCGACGGCGCAACCCGTATCCAGGATATGGTCAACCGTGCCGTTGAGCTGGGCATGCCCGCCGTGGCCATTACCGACCACGGCTACATGTATGGCGTGCCCGACCTGGCGCTGGCCTGCGACGCCGTCAACCACAACACGCCCGAGTACAAAACCTGGAGCCACGACAAGGCCTTCTTGGAAAAGGACCGTCGTGACGAGCTGGTGGATCCCGATCCCGAGGAAAACCCGCGCGAGCATGCCCAGTATGTGAAGGACATGGCCATGTGGGACGAGAAGGGCAATATCGACGAGCTCAAGCCGCCCCTGGTCATCAAACCCATCTTTGGCTGCGAGGTCTACTTTACGCCGGACGAGACGCTCGCCCGCGACCACAAGCCCGAGCTCTACCACATGATCCTTCTGGCCAAGGACCAGGAGGGCTATGTCAACCTGATGCAGACGGTTTCCGAGGCCGCCGTGCAGGGCTTTTACTACAAGCCGCGCGTGACGCTCGACAACCTGCGCCGCCACGCCAAGGGCATGATCTGCACGAGCGCCTGCATCGCGGGCATCATCCCCAAATACATCGACCGCGGCGACATGGAAGGCGCCATCAAGTGGGCCGAAACCTTCCGCGACACCTTCGATCCCGGCGACTTCTATATCGAGATTCAGGAACACGGCATTACCACCGATAATGGCCTGACCGACGAGCAGATGGACCGTACGCTCATCGACATCGCCAAACAGGTGGGCGTCAAGGTCATCGCTACCAACGACTTTCACTACCTGCGCCGCGAGGACGCGCCCGTGCAGGACGTCATCATGTGCATCGGCATGAACGCCAAGGTCGACGACCCCAACCGCATGCGCATGACCGGCTCGGAGTTTTATATGAAGACCGAGGAGGAGATGCGGGCGATGTTCCCGTATTGCCCCGAGGCCTGTGACAACACGCTCGAGATTGCCGACAAGTGCTACGTGGAACTGGACTGGGACTCCATCATCCTGCCGCGCTTCCCGTTGCTCGATCCCGGCGAGACGCACGAGAGCCAGTTCCGCCGCGAGTGCGAGAAGGGCCTGCGCCAGCACTACGGTGACGACTGGGCCACGCGCGAGATCGGCGGCGTCAACATCAAAGAGCGCTTTGAGTACGAATACAAGGTCATCTGCGACAAGGGCTTTGCCGCCTACTTTTTGATCGTCGCCGAGTACGTGCAATGGGCTAAGGACAACGGCATCGGCGTCGGCCCCGGCCGTGGCTCGGCCGCCGGCGCTATCGTCGCCTACGCCATGAACATCACCGCGTTTGACCCGCTCGAGAACGGCCTGATGTTCGAGAGGTTCCTGTCCCCGCAGCGTACCGAGATGCCCGATATCGATATGGACTTCGACGATGAGCGGCGCCTCGAGGTCGTGGAGCACGTTCGCCAGCTCTACGGCCCCGAGAAGGTCACCCACGTCATCACCTACTCGACCATTAAGGCCAAGCAGGCCATCAACGACGCCGCGCGCGTCCTGGACTACCCGGTCTACATGGGCCAGCGCCTGTCCAAGATGGTCTCGAGCGACCCCAAGGTCAAGCTCAAGCAGGTGCTCGACAAACAACCCGGCAAAGAAGATCTGTTTAACCCCGATTTTGCCGAGGCCTATAAAAAGGACGACGACGCCCGCCGCATCATCGACACGGCGCTCTCGATTGAGGGCCTCACCCGTGGCGAGGGCGTGCACGCGTGCGCCGTTCTGATCTGCCGCGACCCCGTCAACGAGCATGTGCCCACCAAGCTCGACACCAAGGGCGGCGTCGAGATTACCCAGTACGAGGGCCATACCGTTGCCGACATGGGCCTGCTCAAGATGGACTTCCTGGGCCTGCGCACGCTGACGGTTATCTCCAAGGCCAAGGCAAACATCAAAAAGAACTTCGGCATCGACATCAAAGAGGAAGAGATTCCCTTTGACGATCCCGAGATCTTTAAGCTCATGGGCTCCGGCCACACCGCCGGCGTCTTCCAGGTCGAGTCCGCCGGCATGACGGCCACGATCAAGAACATGAAACCCACCGAATACAAGCACGTTGTGGCATTGATCGCTCTGTACCGCCCGGGCCCGCTGGGCGCCGGCATGGTTTCGTCCTACATCAACCGTATGAACGGCAAGGAGCCGGCCGTCTCCTACGACGACCGCCTGGACGACATCCTGGGCGAAACCTACGGCACCATGGTCTACCAGGAGCAGGTTATGCTCATCTCCGTCGAGATGTGCGGCTTCTCCAAGGGCGAATCGGACTCGCGTATCCGTAAGCCCGTGGCTAAGAAAAAGATCAAACTGCTCACGTCGACGGTGCTGCACTGGGAGGACGGCTCGGACGAGACCACCTACGACCACTGGATGAACGGCGCTATCAAGAACAACTACACGCGCGAGGTCGCCCAGAAGATTTGGGACGATGTTCTCGAGTTCGCGTCCTACGCCTTCAACAAGTCGCACTCCGCTGGCTACGCCATCCTGGTTATGCAGACGGCGTGGCTTAAGGCGCACTATCCGCACGAGTACATGGCGGCCGTCCTGACGTCCTACACGGGCAAGACCGACAAGATCGTGCACTACGTCTCGGCGTGCCGTCACGACGGCATTCCCGTGCTGTCGCCAGATGTCAACGAGTCCGGTACCGAGTTCACGGCTACCAAGGAGGGCGTGCGCTTTGGTCTGGCCGGCATTCGAGGCGTGGGCACCGGCGTGGCGCAGGCGATTATCGCTGAGCGCGAGGCGGGCGGCCCGTTTAAGACGCTGCACGACTTTGTCGAGCGCGTGGACTCCAGCCAGGCAAACCGTCGCGTGATCGAATCGCTCATCAAGGCAGGCGCCTTCGACTCCACGGGGTATCCGCGTCGCCAGATGATGCACTTTGTGGATAAGAACAACCCCGAGAACATCATCGATGCCGCCGTGAAGCGCCAGAAGGATCGCGCGAGCGGCCAGACGTCGTTCTTCGATATGTTCGGCGACGTTGAGGGCTCGGGCTTTGAGGTGAGCGTGCCCGATCCGGATGGCCAGGAGTGGGACCGCCACCTTAAGCTGAGCCAGGAGAAGGAGGTTCTGGGCATCTATGTCTCGGACCACCCGTTGCGCCCGTTTGAGTATGCGCTAGCCAAGGCGCGTGACTTCTCGTTCTCGCAGATCGACACCGGTTACGAGGTGCAAAACCCTACGGGCGGTACCATCAACCAGGAGATTCCCGAGGGCAAGGCGCTATGGTGGGCCGGTATGGTCTCGAGCGTGTCCAAGCGCGTGACCAAAAACGGTGACCCCATGGGCATCGTGCAGCTCGAGGACATGGAAGGTGAGGCCACGGTCGTGGTGTTCCCCAAGACCTACAAGGAGGCCGAGGGGTACCTGTACGGCGAGGTCGATCCCGAGACCGGCGCGCAGCTGTCCGATGCGTTTGTGCGCATTAAGGGCAAGCTTGAGCGCTCGGACCGCGGCGATCAGATCATCGCGCAGGAGATCGTGCCACTGGAGCTTAATGAGGAGAACAACAAGCCCAAGGTGTTTGAGGTCATGGTGCCCAACAGCCGCTTTAGCCAGGGCAATATGGCGCGTCTTGCCACGGTGCTTACCGCCAACCCGGGCGGCGACCGCGTGGAGATCTTTATCGAGCAGGTGGACGGGCGTGTGCTGCGTGCCGAGGTGCCTGCCAAGGTCAACGCGCGCTCGATTCCGCTGCTGGCCGAGGCCAAGGCCATTGTGGGTAACCAGGGCAGAGTGACGGTGATCTAGGGACGGCGTTGCTGAGGGGTAGCTAATTTGGGACGGGGCTATTTTAGCTACCCTTTGACTGACGGCGAATGAGTCGGGGTCGGAATACATCTCAACCGACATATGGGGGTAGCTAAAATAGCCCCGTCCCAAATTAGCTACCCCGGGTGAGATTGGAGGAAGTGATGGCACAGGGGACGTTTGTGCAGGCGCTTCGCAAAGAGGCGGCGTTGAGCGGCACCTTTATGAAGGGGCGTTCGCTCATGCTCAACGGTGCCGTGCTGTCGTTTGAGGACTCCGGCTCGCGCTTCTCCAAAAACGTGAACATCGAGGGCTCGGTGCGCGGCTCGCGCGGCGACCTGTACAAGACGCACGTGGCGCTCGACATGGACGAGCACGAGGTTATCGACTACGACTGCGA
>CAJMSG010000124.1:0-5622 GCA_905216105.1 uncultured bacterium
GCTGCGATGCCCCCGGTCGGCAACTCGACCCAGGCTTCTACTTCGCCCTCCCCCGCCATGCTCGCCGTGGGCTCGGTCGCGCTCGACCCGGACCGCCGCGAGGTCACGGTCGGCGGCTCGTCCATCGTGCTGACTGCCCGCGAGTTCGATGTCCTCGCCCTGCTTATGGCACACGCCGGCACCGTGCTCACGCGCGAGCGCATTGCGCACGAGGCGCTGGGCTACGAGTACGTGGGCGACACTAACAACGTCGACGTACACATCGCGCACCTGCGCGCCAAGATCGAGGACGGCGGCGGCGCCCGCATTATCCAGACCGTGCGCGGGGTGGGCTATGTCTGCCGCGCGTAACGCCGAGACCAAACGCGTCACCTCCATCGCCCGCGCCATCAACTGGAGCTACATGTGGCGCCGCCTGATGAGCTACGCTTGGCTGGATCTGTTGCTGCTGGTTGTTGCGGCGGCAATCCTCGTCTATGGATACAACCAGACGCTGCCCGCCGGCACTTTTACCGCAGGCTGGATCCCCAGCGAGTCCGTTCACAGCATGTCGTTGATGCCCGCGCGCGGCTGGGATCTGACCACACTTACCTACACCGTCGAGCTTGCACGCACCACCAAGACCTTCCCCCTCGCGCAGGATCTCGTCGCGCTGTGGCCCCTCTATATCGTTGTTGTTGGCTGGCAGATTGTCAGCGTGCTCAACATGCTCGGCGGCGCCCGTCGCGTGCGCCGCACCATGGCGCCGCTCAACGATCTGGCACTGCGCGTGGACGAGCTCGGTCGCATGCAACTCGCCGGCGGCAAGATGGAAACGCTGGAGCAGGCCATCGAGCGTGCAAGCGTCGACTCGCCGAGCGTCACCACCGGCGACGCCGACCTGGCGAGCATTGAAGTCGCGCTCAACCGCCTGCTGCGCCAGATGCAGGAGGCCAAGCTGCAGCAGATGCGCTTTGTCAACGACGCAAGCCACGAGCTGCGCACGCCCATCGCGGTGATTCAGGGTTACGTGAACATGCTCGACCGCTGGGGCAAAGACGACCCGGACGTGCTGGCGGAATCTATCACCTCGCTCAAGGCCGAAAGCGAGCATATGCAGGAGCTCGTGGAGCAGCTGCTGTTTTTGGCGCGCGGCGATGCCGGCCGCACCGTGCTGCGGCGTGTGGACACCAATCTGGCTGCACTCGTCGGCGAGGTTTGCGAGGAATCGCAGATGATCGATACCGGGCACACGTATCGGCTGGCGTATGACGCCGCGCTTGCCAGTGACCCGCGCTGCAGCGCGTCGGTCGACGTAGCGCTCGTGAAGCAGGCGCTGCGCGTGATCGTGCAAAATGCTGCCAAGTATTCAGACGCGTGCACGCCCATCACGTTTGGCGTAACGCCGGATGTGGGAGCGGGCTCAATCGACATAAGCGTTGAGGACGAGGGTATCGGCATGAACCAGGAATCCGCAGCCCACGCGTTTGAGCGGTTCTATCGTGCCGACAACGCGCGCGATGCCGGCGCACAGGGCTCGGGCCTGGGGCTCGCCATCGCCAAGTGGATCGTCGACAGCCACGGCGGCGTCATTGGCGTGACCTCAGTCGAAGGGGTCGGCAGCCGCTTTACGATTCGCCTACCGCGGTAAGGGCGCCTCTCGCGAAACGAAGGTGAATACTTTCCCGCGAAGTGAACGACCTATTTTGGACCCCTGAAGCATCCACACTTTTTGGCGCCAAAACTGCAGGAAAAACTCGACGAAACCGCAGGAAATTCCACCCTCAAAGTGTCGATGCTTCGGGGGGGTCCGATTTTGCTCGTTCACTTCTCGGAAAAGTATTCACCTTCGATTTTCAACAGCCCGCCAGGCGGCCGCGTGGCATAAAAAAATGGGGTAAAGCCGCGCGGCCTTACCCCATTTTTCGTTAGCTATGGCAGCTTGTGTGCTACTCACGGCACAGGTGCACGGCGAAGCCGGCAAACTCGCGCTTAAAGTACACGAGCTTGGTGCCGCCGTCGGGCAGCAACGCGCGCGACTCCTCGTTGACCTCGAGACCGCGCTCGGCGAACCACTTCTCTGCCGCGTCGATGTCGTCGACGGCAAAGCCGATGTGACCCTTGGTGCCACGGCCGTTCTGCTTCATGATCTCGACCAGCGAATCGTTAAAGTACGAAACCGGGGTCTCGATAACGGGCATGCCCATCATCGTCGAGAACAGCTCGGCAATCTCCAGGGCGTCGGCCGGATCGGTGGCGTTGATGCCCACGTGGGCGACGCGCATGCCAAAAAGCTCGACCGGGTTGGCGTTCTGCTCACTCATACAGACGGCGCCTACTGAGCCATGACGTCGAGGACGGCCTTCTCGGCGGCGACACGGTTCATGCCGGTCATGAAGGGCACGCCGCTCACGTACGGGCAGGTGAGGCCCTCGGGGGCAACGGTGGTGGCGATCAGCAGGTCAGCGCCCTCGTCGCAGGCGTCCTTGGCCTCGGAGATGGCGCACTGCACGATCTCGTACTTGTCGGCATAACCGTTGGCGTCGAGCAGGGTGGCGACCTTCTGGGCAACGAGCGTGGAAGTAGCAGCGCCAGCACCGCAAGCCAAAACGATCTTCTTCATAGGTAATGTCTCCCTTCGAGGTTTACTTTGGTTAAGTGTACCGCAGCGAGCGATGGTGCTCGGCCTCGATGCACTTTTATGCCAGTTTGCTTGCGCGCTGCGTATAATACATCTAGTACGTGTTGTCATACCGCTTGCTTTACGAGCGACTAAGGACTCTGATCATGCCCGATTCCCGCACTCTCTGGACCGCCGTCGTCATCATCTGTATCGCCGTGTCGGTGTTCTTTAACATCAAAAAACGCACCACGTTTAAGCGCCTGCAGCAGCTCATGGCTGCCAAGCAGTGGGACGAGTTCGATCGCTTGCTCGATGCCAAACTCACCAGCATGCTGTACCCGCGTTACAACCGCGACTACCTACGCCTGAACTCCTATCTGCTGCGCGAGGACCATAAGCGCGCCGACGAGATGTTCGACCTGCTGCTGGGCCTTAACCTGCCCAAGATGCAGCGCGTCGACCTGGTGATCAAGGCTTTCAACTATTACGTTGGCCAGGAGGACCGCAAAAAGTCCAAGGAGCTGCTGCACGAGATCAAGGGCTTTGAGGGCGGTCAGGCCGAGGCGGTCGCGCACGAATGTCAGCTGATGTACGACACGATGATTCTCAAGCGCCACAACGACATCCCCGAGCTGGAGCGCATGCTCGAGGAGGCCGGCGACGACAAGGTCAAGGCTTGCCGACTGGAATACCTGCTGGCCCTGCAGTACAAAAACAAGGGCGACGAGGCTAAGTTCCAAGAGTTCCTGGAAAAGTCGGGCCAGCACTCGATGGCCGTCAACGCGTAACGGACGGCTTGTGCTAGACTTCTAGTCTTACGGGGGCGTGGCGGAATTGGCATACGCAGGGGACTTAAAATCCCTCGCCGCAAGGATTGTGGGTTCGAGTCCCACCGCCCCTACCATATGACGCTTACGGGCCCGTGTCCCTTTGGGATGCGGGCCCGTTTCTTTAAGATGCCGGTGGGACTCGAACCCGCAAGGGGGCGAGCGTTAAGCGGACGCGCAGCGTCCGCAGCGAGCCGGCGAGGGCGCCGGCAGGCGACCGAAGCCGGTGCGTATTTGCGCAGCAAATACGCAGACGTCCCACCGCCCCACGCCGCCACAAAGCAGCTCATTTGGGACGGGGCTAAAAAGACTACTCATATCGAGTCAAGGACCGTCCCAAGCTGCCGGCAGGAAAGGAACGTCCCTAAGTGCCGCTTTAGAGGGTGCTGAGAGTGGGGGTCCAGCCGATGGTGGGCAGCTCGCCGTCGAGGGTCTCGTTGATGGTGGCGGCCATGCCGGCAAGCAGGCTGTTCTCGCTTACGGTGAGCGTGTCGTAGCCGCCAGCTCGCATAAGCTCGCGAATCACCACGGCACCTGCCAAGATCACGCCCGCGCGCTTGGGTTGCACGCCCGGCAACGCGGCGATGCCCGCATCATCCAGCGCGGACATGCGCTCGATAGCGGCCGAAACCTGCTCCAGCGAAAGCTCGCGCAGGTGCACAAAGCTCGAATCATACGGCTCCAGCTCGTGAACGAGTGCCACGAGCGTAGTGACGGTACCACCTACCGTGACCAGGCGCTCGGCGCGCTCAAAGTCGACAGGCAGGCTCTCAAAGTAGGCGGCGAATTGCTCACCTGCCCAGTCGGCGGCGGCCGTAAGCTCGCCGTCCAAAGGCGGCAGGGCGGAGAAGAAGCGCTCGGTCACGCGACGACAACCAATGTCCAGCGAGCGCGTTCCCTCCAGCGCAAAGACGCCGCGCTCCGGTGCATAGACGCCCGTCGCGAGCTCCGTGGATCCGCCGCCCGAATCGGCAACAATGATGCGCTCGCCAGCAAAGTCGTGCGCCACGCCAAAAAACGTCAGGCGCGCCTCGACCTCGCCCGGAATCACCTGCGGCTCGAGCCCCAGCTCGCGCAGGCCATCCAGCAGCAGCGCGGCGTTGGACGCATCGCGCGCGGCACTCGTGCACGTGGTGCAGATGCACACGGCCCCAAAGTCGCGCACCTCGGCCACAAACATGCGGCACGCGGCGAGCACGCGCTCCACAGCCGCCTCGCAAAAGCGCCCCGTCGCGTCCACGCCCTCACCCAGGTCGGTAATCTCGGTATGCTTGGACGATTCAACGATCGCCACGGCCTCGACCTGCGCCAACACCAGTCGCGACGACACCGTTCCCAGGTCGATCGCCGCCACCTTATATCGTTTGCAATTCGCCATTGCGGGCTCCCCTCCGGGCGCTACTCGCCGTTGGACACGACCGTCTGGCCCTCGACGCCGTTAAAGCCAAACAGCATATCGAGCGTCTGGATGTACCACGGCACGTCCTTGCCGACTTCCTCGATCTCCTTGGCCACTTCGCTGGCCTTTTTGGCGTTCGACGACTTTTTGCTCGACGACGAATCCGAATCGTCGTCCAGACCCAGCACGTCAATCTTGGTCTCGCCGGGCATTACCAGGCCCAAGTCCTCGGTCGCCGCGTCTTTAATACCCTCCTCCGAGAGCAGCTTGTCGACGCTTTTTTGCAGCTCGTCGTTATATTGCTGGCGAATCTCGACCTGCTTGGCCAGGATGTCGCTCGAGCGCTTGGCCACGTACAGGTCACGCACGGGAAAATACAGGCTCACGAGCACCAGCGCCACAACAATACCGATGAACAGCCCGCGCTGGGGCCCATGGGTAAAGTCATAGATCGCCTTGACCACCGCGTTGTCGTTGGCGTAGTGCATAAAGTCCGAGCCCGAAAGGCGGTTTGAGGGCCTGCTCGACTTGTCATGCGTTTGAGTCGTGGGGCGCTGGGCGTGCGCCGAGCGCGACGGACGCACCGGGCGATCTGCCGAGGTATTCATTTGAGCACTGGGACGCGAGGCACTTGTCGGGCGCTGCGCCGAGCGGTCGGCGCCGGCATAGCTGGACCCGCCAAGCTGAACCGTGCGCGCGCGACGGGACGACGGCTCACGCGAACCGGCGGAATAGTACCTGTTGTCGTAAATCTGATCCATGTGCGCCTTGTGCGGTTGAGGTTTGTTTGCGCT
>CAJMSG010000125.1:0-5574 GCA_905216105.1 uncultured bacterium
CTGTCCATGAAATACACCAAGCTCGAGCGTAACTGGGTTATGTACGATGTGGGCAACTCGGCCCTCGTGCTGCTCAACACCTCGGTGGTGCCCATCTACTTCAATGCAATCAATACCGGCGCTTCCTCTGCCGACCTCGTGGTCGCCTGGGGCAACGCGCAGACGATCGCTTCACTGGTCATTGCCATGCTCATGCCCATCCTGGGCGCGCTTGCCGACTATGCCGGCAACAAGATCAAGTTCTTCATGGGCTTTTTCTTTACGGGCCTCGTGCTTTGCTTTGCGCAGGCCATCCCCATGTCCGCCATGGCGTTTTTGACCGTCTACGTGCTGTGCACCATCGGCCTTAACTCGTCCATGACGTTCTACGACGCCATGCTGCCCGACGTCGCTACCGACGAGCGCATGGATGTTGTGTCCAGCTCGGGCTTCGCCTGGGGCTATATCGGCTCCACCGTGCCGTTCATCGTCTGCCTGGCGCTCATCATGGGCGGCCCTGCCCTGGGCATCCCCACCATGCTGGCGACGCGCCTGTCGTTTATCATCACCGGTGCCTGGTGGCTCATCTTTACCTTGCCGCTCATTCGTACCTATAAGCAAAAGTACGGTCGCGAGCGCGGCCCCGAGGACACGCTCGGCCACATCGTGGGCGGTGTGTTCTCCGAGGTCGGACATACCATGCGCGAGATCGCCAGCAACAAGACCATCCTTCTGTACATGGTCGCGTTCTTCTTCTACATCGATGGCGTCCATACGGTCATCTCCATGGCAACCAGCTACGGCTCGGCCTTGGGCATCGATTCGACCCAGCTGGTGCTGGCGCTGCTCGTCACGCAGTTTGTGGCCTTCCCGTCCGCCATCATCTACGGCAAGCTCGCCGGGCGCGTGGGCACGCTCAGCATGATCATGGTGGCCGTCGCCGCCTACATGGGCATCGTGCTCTTTGCGGCGTTCTTCTTAAAGACCGCCTTTGAGTTTTGGGTGCTCGCCATTTTGGTCGGCCTGTTCCAGGGTGGCGTGCAGGCGCTCAGCCGCAGCTACTTTGGCCGCATCATCCCCAAGGAAAAGTCCAACGAGTACTACGGCTTCTTTGATATCTTTGGCCGCTACGCAAGTGTGATGGGCACCTTTTTGGTGTCGGTCGTCACCTCGCTGACCGGCAACCCGTCGCTGGGCGTCCTTTCCATTGGCGTGCTGCTGGTGGTTGGCT
The DNA here is from genome assembly GCA_905216105.1 of uncultured bacterium. Taxonomy (GTDB): domain Bacteria; phylum Actinomycetota; class Coriobacteriia; order Coriobacteriales; family Coriobacteriaceae; genus Collinsella. The sequence goes on from CAJMSG010000125.1 coordinate 1,211, forward strand.
TTTTGTTGCTAGTTCGTCTGTCCCACATGGCCCAGGCGGCGGCGTAGGGCAACCAAGCGCGGGGCGGCAATTGCGCCTATCCGCAGTACTCTTTTGGAAGTGGCCGCATAAATCATTCTGACTTCCAAACAATGTTTAGCCCAAGTGGGTATGATGGAACCAGCTAGGTCGCGGGGCGTCGCCTGTGTTTGGCGGCGCCCCGTTTTTGTGTTGCAAGGAGGGTAAAGGTATGAACGCCACGGTTGTGATCCCAACATATTGGGCGGGCGATGATACCCAAGCAAACGCTCCCGGCACCTACGATCACTCGACAGCGCTCAACGCTGACAACCCGGAACTCGATCGCTGCCTGACTTCGCTCGAGCAGGTGCGCGACATTCCGCGCATCATCCTTTTGGTGGTCTGTCCGATTTTCGCCACGGGTGACGTATCCCGTCGCGTGCACGAAATCGTTAATGCGCATCCCACGCTCAAGATCACTGTCGTCACCAATGCTCAGGCTTCGCGTGTTGCCGACCGCGTGGCGCAGATCGCGCCCAAGGGTTCGGGCGAGTGCGTGAGCCTGCGCGGCTACGGTGCTATCCGCAACATGGGTCTTGCCTGCGCGGCGGTGCTGGGGCACGACGCGGTTGTCTTTTTGGATGATGACGAGACCGTCATCGATGCCGACTTTATGAAGCGCGCGACCTATGCGCTGGGTCAGCAGACGCGTCAGGGCCTGCCGATTTTGGTCAAGAGCGGATACTTCTATGATCGAGACGGGTCGCCTTTGGCTCCCACGGACAAAGCGGGCATTTGCCATCGCTGGTGGACCAAGCGTATCGAGTTTAATCGCTGGATGAAAAAGGCGCTTTCGGGTACCCGTATCTCGCGCTCCAACTACGTGTGCGGCGGCCTGATGGCCCTGCACGCCCGCGCCTTTACCCGCGTGGCCTTCGACCCGTTTATCACCCGCGGCGAGGACCTGGACTACCTGTTTAACATGCGCATGTTTGGCTACGACGTGTGGTTCGATAACGAGTGGACCGTGCGCCACCTGCCGCCAGAGTCCGAGAAGCGCTCGCCGCGCTTTATGCAGGACGTGTACCGCTGGTACTACGAGCGGGCCAAGCTGACGTTTGCCGCGCACCAAAAGGAGCTCATTCCCGTTACGGCGGCATCGCTCATGCCCTATCCGGGTCCGTGGATCTCGCGCGAGCTCGACGATCGTGTGCGCAAGACCGCCATGGTCCGCAGCATGTTTACCCGCGAGCACGAGGGATATCTGCGCATCTGGCGCCATGGCATTGACGAGGCCAAGACCTATGCCCGTCAAAACGCCGCAAGCTACCTGCGTTTTCAGAGTTTCTGGCCCAAGATCATGGACGAACTTTGGCGCGACGCACAACTGATTAGCATCCTGGAGGGGGCTGAATGATCGACCGCCGCGCCCAGCGCGATAATTCAATTTCAATCTTTCGTATCATCGCCGTTGTCTGCGCCGTTTGCGTGTTGGCGTACTTTATCTTTGCCCTGGCGACCGGCATCGAGCCGATCGCTACGGTGGTCGCCTGTGCGCTGCTGTGTATCTTCCTGTGCATCTTTATCTTCTTGACGCTCAACCCCGATTCGGTGCGCTCCCAGTACACCGAGGAGACGCTCTCGGTTGCCTCGGCCATGCTCGAGGACATTAAGGGCGGCCTGACGCAGGAGTCGGCGCGCCTGGTGTGCCAGCGTATTCTGCCCGAGACGCGTGCCATGACCGTTGCCATCACCGACGAGAGCAACGTGCTGGCCTGCGCGGGCGAGTTCGAGGAAAAGCTGCTGCCCGATTCACCCATCCACACGCTTGCCACGCGCTACGTCATTGAGCACGGTATCGTGCAGTCGTTCAGCCGCGTGGTGGACGTCGTCGGCTCGGACGGCTCGCACAACCAGGTCCCTGCCGGCATCATCGCGCCCATCAAGGTGGGCGACCGCACCGTCGGCACGCTCAAGTTCTACTACAAGACTCCGCGCGCCGTCGACCGTACCCAGTATGCGCTCGCCTCGGGCTTTGCCGAGATCCTGTCCACGCAGCTCGCCATCCACGAGCTCGAGGTGCAAAAGGAACTGACGGCACGTGCCGAGGTGCGTGCCCTGCAGGCGCAGATCAATCCGCACTTTCTGTTCAACACGCTCAACACCATCGCGTCGTTTACACGCACCGATCCGCTGCGTGCCCGCGAGCTGCTGCGCGAGTTCTCCTCGTTCTATCGCGCCACGCTCGACAACTCGGGGTCGCTTATCCCGGTCTCGCGCGAGGTTGCCCAGACCAAGCGCTACCTGACGTTTGAGAAGGCGCGCTTTGGCGAGGACCGCGTGCTGGCGACCTTCGATGTCTCCGAGGATGTCGAGGACACGTTGGTCCCGGCCTTTGTAATCCAGCCCATTGTCGAGAATGCCGTGCGGCATGGCATGGGCGATGGCGATGCCCTGCAGATCGATGTGACCGTCCATCAAGACGGCGACGACGCAATCCTGATTGCCGTGGCCGACAACGGCGTGGGCATGGACGAGGGCACCGCCGCCAGGCTGTTTGATGAGCGCTCCGCCCGCCCCGATGCCAGTTCCCCGCAAGGCGGCGGCGCCGGCGTGGCCATGCACAATATTTCTGAGCGCATCCATCGCTTTTATGGACCGCACTCTTATACGCGCGTCGAATCGGCGCCGGGCAAGGGCACCAAAGTGCTCCTGCATCTTGATTTGTCAGAGAGCATCTTTGACATTCAAGAGTAAAATAAAAGGCTATGGGCTCAACGCCAAGCGGCGGATGCCCAGCGTAGTTTGTTGACGAAAGGTTTAATCCCTATGCTGCGTGCGATGATTGTGGATGATGAGGCCCCGGCCCGTTCGGAACTTCGCTTCTTGCTCGAGCAGACGGGCAAGATCGGCACGATCACTGAGGCGTCGAGCGTCCGCTCCGCCATTGAGATGTTGATGGAAAGCCGCGTCGATGTCGTATTTCTCGATATCTCGATGCCCGGTGCTTCCGGTCTGCAGCTTGCCGAGGCACTGCATAAGCTTAAGAATCCACCGGCGATTGTGTTTGTGACCGCGTATAGCGATCATGCCGTCGAGGCGTTCGACGTAGATGCCGTCGATTACCTAATGAAGCCGGTTGAGGAGGCACGCCTGGATCGCGCGATCGAGAAGGTCATGCAGCGCGCCAAGCCCGTCACGGACAGCAAAGCCACCATCGAGCGCATTCCGGTGGAAAAGGGCGGCCGTAAAGTCCTCATTCCCGTGGATGACATTCGCTTCATCATGGCCAAGGACGATTACTCCTGTATCTATACCGTCGATGACCGTTTTCTATCGACGACTTCGCTGGCGCAGTTCGAGGCCAAGCTTTGCGACTTTGGCTTCTTTCGCGTTCATCGTCGCTATATCGTCAACTTGGCGTGCGTCACAGATGTCGAGACGGTGCCCTCGGGCGCTATCCAACTGGGCATTACGGGCGTCGACGAACGCGTGCCGGTCTCGCGCCGCCGCGTTGTGCCGCTCAAGAAGGCCCTGAGCCTCTAGCACACTGGCCCCGCAGCCCTGTAGACCAATTGTCTGCGGAGCCGTGGGGCTTTTTGTATATACGTCGAATCGGTTTTGCAGAAGGGATCTCATGAACAGTGCAGGCGCCAAGCGCATCGACATCATCTCGGACACCCACGGCTATCTTTCGCCCGCGCTTCTGGACGAGCTCAAGGGCGCAGATCTGATCATCCACGCCGGAGACCTCACCTCAGAGATGGATTACGAGCATCTATGCACCATCGCCCCCGTGCGAGCGGTCCTAGGCAACAACGACTACTACCGCGACTACGGCCCGGATGTTGACCGTCTGGCCCTCTTTACCTACGAAGGCCTCAAATTCGCTGTAGCCCACTACCGCGAAGACCTGCCCGTGGGATCCGTAGACGTAGCCATCAACGGTCACACCCACGTAACCAAAGAAGCCCAAGTGGGCCGCTGCCTGGTCCTCAATCCCGGCAGCGCCAGCTACCCCAGAGGCAGCCGAGGCCCCACCATGGCCAGAATGCTCGTCAAAGACGGCCATGTCATAAGCACCAAATTTATTGACTTAGAGTAACCGCAACAAAAACGGGGGATGCAGATCGCATCCCCCGTTTTTCTTTGAGCCAAAGGCCGAAGTTCAACAAGACCATCAGACAACCCCGCCGAGGAGAACGGGGACCTCGAGCCGCGAAGCGGCGAGCAACAAAGTCTTCGAACAAAGTGACGGCAGGGAGGGTCTCCGGGGCCGGGGGCGGGGGTTAAGTTTGTCGCGAGTTCCGCACGCAAAGGAAAGCACTTAATGTGCTTTCCGTCTTGCGCAGGACTGTAGAGCA
>CAJMSG010000126.1:0-5572 GCA_905216105.1 uncultured bacterium
AGCGTGCCCGCCCCTCACATCACATACTTATATAGCGAAAAGTTTAGCAAGCTCGGCCACCGAGTGCACCACCGCATCGGCACCCGCGGCCTCGTGCTCCCCCGGCGCCGCCGCGCCCGAATAGATGCCAATGCACGGCACACCCATCGCGTGCGCGCCCTCCACATCGTTAAAGCGGTCGCCGATCATCACGGCCTCGTCGGCCGTCGCACCGAGCGCCGCCAGCGCATCGCGGACCGAATTTGCCTTGGTCTCGCGCCCCTGCGGCGGATTCATGCCAACCACGGCTTCGAACTGGCAAAGCCCCAGCTCATGCACCATATCGATGCACTTCGCCTCCATGCGCGACGTCGCCACAGCCATACGCTTGCCCTGGGCGGTCAACCCATCCAGCAGCTCGGGAATCCCATCGAACACGGGGTACTCCTCCGGCCCCAGCTCATCAAAAAAGGCACGGTACTCGTCGGCCACCACAAGCGACTCCTCGCGGGAAAAGCCGTAAAAGTCGTGGAAGCCCTTCCACAGGGGCGGCCCGATCATGCGGCGCAGGTCACCCATCTGCGCCTCAGAAAACCCGCGCGCAGCCAGCGTCTTGCGCGTCGAGGTCATCACCGCCCGGCCCGTATCGGCCACCGTGCCGTCAAAATCGAACAGCACAATCGGCCGTCTGCATATCTCCAGCGCCTCCATCGGCATCCCTCTTCCCCAGTTGGTGATTTCCACACTTACACTTCAAACTGTTGACTATTCAACAATTAAAGCTGGCAATGTGGAACGACTCCACTATACTTGTCGCACTTTGCTCTCAGAAGGCGGCGCGCAAGCGCCCCAACGAAAGGTGCAATTATGTCTTTTGCCATCATAACCGACTCCACCTCGGACATCTCCCCCGCCCGCGCCCAAGAGCTCGGCATTTACGTGATTCCGCTGCATGTGATTATCGAAGGTGAGGACCTGCTCGACCAGGTGCAGATCACCGCCGAGGAGTACGTCGCCCGCATGGCAGGCTCCGAGCAGCTACCGCACACCTCGCAGCCGAGCGCCGGTGAGTTCAAGGCGCTCTTTGATCGCGTGCTCGCCGACGGCCACGACAGCGCCATCTTTATCTCGCTATGCAGCGAGTGGTCTGCCTGCTACGCCAACGCCAGCCTGACGGCCGAAACGCACGAGCTCGACGTACGCTGCATCGACTCGCGCACCGGCTCGGGCGCCGAGGGCCTGCTGGTGGAGTACGCGCTGGCCATGCGCGAGGACGGCCGCAGCCTGGACGAGACCGAGGCGCAGATCCGCGCGACGCTGCCCGACGCCCACCTGCTGCTGATTCCCCGCACGCTCGAAAACCTCGTTAAGAACGGCCGCGCGCCCAAACTCGCCGGCCAGCTCACGCAGATGCTCAACATTCGCCTGGCCGTTTCGCCGGAGTGGAAATCGGGCGAGATCAAGGCCATCAAAAAGGGTCGCGGCGCCAAGCGCATCGTCGCCAACACCATGGCCGACTGCCTCGCATTTTTGGCTGAACACCCGGGTTCGAGCGTGCGCGTGCTCACGACCGGCGCCGCCGAGGAGCAAGAGCTCGTCAACCAGGCGCTCGCGGGTCAGGACTACGTAGACGCCGGCACCGGCCCCATCGGCTGCACCATCGCCACCCACGTAGGCGTCGACGCCATCGCCATCAGCTACTGCCCCCGCTACCAGTCCATCCACTAGGGGCACCTTTACCACTTGCGGTGGAATAGGGACTGTTTTTGGCTTATCAGCCGCAAATCAATCCCTATTCCACCGCAACTTAGAAGCAGTTCATTTGGGACGGGGCTAAAAAGACTGGTATCAAACGTTTCAGACCAGTCTTTTTAGCCCCGTCCCATTTTACCTACCCTACATCAGCCCGCTCAGGGCGATGTCGACGGCCTCGTTGAGGTCGTCGGTGATGTGCACGAGCTCGGGGTCGAGCGGGCTGATCATACCGGCGTCCATCACCGGGCCGTTGAGCCAGTCGAACAGGCCCCGCCAGTACTCGGTTCCCACCAAAACGAGCGGCATGCGCTTGACCTTGTGTGTCTGCACCAGCGTGAGTACCTCGAACATCTCGTCGAGCGTACCAAAACCTCCGGGAAACACGATGGCACCCGAGCTGTATTTGACGAACATGGTCTTGCGCACAAAGAAGTAACGGAAGTCCATGCCGAGGTTCACGTATTTATTGAGCCCCTGCTCGTGCGGCAATTCAATGCCCAGGCCAACTGACTTGCCGTTGACACTCGCCGCTCCCCTGTTGGCGGCCTCCATGATGCCGGGACCGCCGCCGGTGATAACCGCCACGCCGCGCTGGGCGATTTTGCGACCGACCGTGCGCGCCGCCTTGTAGAGCGGATCGGTCTTGGGCGTGCGGGCACTGCCGAAGATGGTCACTGCAGGACCAAGCTCGGCAAGCGCGCCAAAGCCATCGACAAACTCTGCCTGAATGCGCAGCACACGCCAGGGGTCGGCATGCAACCAGTCGGTCGACTCCTCGGGCGCCAGCAGGTTGGCGTAGGTGTTGTCCTTAGGAATCATGGGGCCGCGCATAACCACGGGGCCGCGGCGGTACGTCTCGTCGTAGGCAGGCTCGCCCTCGACATTCTCGTTCTTAATCATGGGTACTCCTATCGAGAAAAAGAAAAACGGGCGGGGTCGACGCCATGCGCCAAACACCCGCCCGAACATCAACTATTCGGTATGGTACCCACGATGCATCAAGTGCTTGCAAGCTATCGGTCAGCGGCCACGCAGACGGTGTTAGCGAACGTGATGACCGGCCGGCGCTCGCCCCTTGCCGTTGCCCGCGCTCTGCAAGCGCCCGCGCCGCTCTTAGTAGTCCACCGCCGCAGGGCTGTTCATCCAGTCGCTCACGAACGCGCCGTAGCGGCCCTCGATAATGGCCTGGCGGGCACGCTGCATAAGGTTGAGCAGGTAGTAGATGTTGTGCATCGACAGGAGGATGCCGCCGAGCATCTCCTTCTGCGTGACCATGTGACGGATGAGCGCGCGGCTGTAGCCGCCCGTGCACACCGGGCAGGTGCAGGTGGGGTCGATGGGGCCGTCGTCGTGCGCAAAGCGCGCATTGCGGAAGTTAAGGCGACCTTCACTGGAGAACGCCGTACCCATGCGGCCGGTGCGCGTCGGCAGTACGCAGTCGAACATGTCGATGCCCACGCCAACGCCGCGCACGAGCGTGGTAGGGTTGCCAACGCCCATGAGGTAGCGCGGCTTGTGCTTGGGCATGTATTCGGAAACCAGCGGCGCCAGCGTCTCGAACATGGTCTCGTGGTCCTCGCCCACCGAGTAGCCGCCGATGCCGTAGCCGGGGAAGTCGCCGCACTCCTCCAGGTGGCGCAGCGAGCGCAGGCGCAGGTCCAGATGCATGCCGCCCTGAACGATGCCAAAGAGCGCCTGGTCATCGCGGGTGTGGGCCTTATAGCAGCGCTCGGCCCACATGCTCGACAGCTCCACGGCGCGCTCGACGTAGGCGCGCGTGGCAGGATAGCCGGGGCACTGATCGAGCTGCATGCAGATGTCGGAACCGAGCTTCATGGCGATTTCCATGTTGTCCTCGGGCGTCCAGAACACGTGGCGACCGTCGTAATCGTTGACGATAAAGCGCACGCCCTCGTCGGTGAGCTTGACGGCGTCGTTGTGGCTGAACACCTGGAAGCCGCCCGAGTCGGTAAGAATGGGGCCGTGCCAGTTCATAAACTTGTGCAGCCCGCCCAGCTCGGCGATGGTGTCCTCGCCGGGACGCATGGACAGGTGATAGGTGTTGGCAAGCACGATCTGGGCGCCGAGCTGCTTGACGGTCTCGGTGGGGATGCCCTTGACGTTTGCCTTGGTGCCCACGGGCATAAAGATCGGCGTCTCGATGTCGCCGTGCGGGGTATGCAGCACGCCGGCGCGCGCGTGCGTCGTCGGGTCCTCGGCGATCAGGTCGAATTTAAAAAGGTTCTGGTCCATAAACTGGAACTCCTTGGTTGCGGTTCATACGCAAACCATTATACGGGCAACCCGCAAGAAGCACCGACTCGACAGAAACTGGTGCAAAGGGGTCATAGTCATTGGGGACGTTCTTAAATGACTAGTCGTCGGGGACAGTCTTCAGCGCCATCTTGCAAAGGAGTGTCCCAATCTGCCGGCACTCAGGGACTGTCCCCAAGTGCCAACAAGAGTGTCCCTTTCGACTAGTCATTTAAGAACGTCCCCAACGACTACATCAACAAAGGCAACGCCGATGTTATGGCACCGACAGCGAAAACCCGCCAGAGCGAGCAAGGTGCCTTGAAACAAGGCGGCATTGATCTTTTGATCATGCCGCCGAAATTGAAAGGCAGATTGCCGCTCTGGCGGGTTTGCAGCGTCAACTGGTTACGCGGTTCGTAGAACCGCGTAACTGTTAGGGCCGCTGGCCCATGCCGCCCTCGAGGGTGACGGTCTCGCCGTTCATATACTTAAAGTCGGGGCCGCAAAGCTGAACGACCACGCGGCCGATCTCCTTCTCGACGTCGCCGTAATGGCCCGCCGGCGGCATGTGGACGTTGGCCTTGAACGCCTCGGGATAGGCATCCTGGAAGTTCTCGAGCGCAGCAGTCCAGGCAAGCGGGCACACGATGTTGACGTTGATGCCGTCCTTGCCCCACTCGTTGGCGGCGACGCGGGTCAGGCCGCGGATGCCCTCCTTGGCGGCAGCATAGCTGCACTGGCCATAGTTGCCAAACAGGCCGGCGCCCGAAGCAAAGTTGACCACGGAGCCCTTGGTCTCCTTCAGGTGCGGATAGGCCTTCTGCATGTACAGGTAGGTGGCGTACAGGCCGGAGTAAATAGCCAGGTTAAACTGGTCCATGGTGTGGTCGGCGATGGTCACGCCCGAGGCACTGGCCTGAGCGTTGTTGACGACGGCGTCGATGCGACCGAACTCCTCGATGGCCTTGTCGATAACGTTCTGCACGACGGCCTCGTTGTCCTGGCCGGCGGAGACATCGGCCTGAACAGGGAGAACCTTGACGCCGTACTCAGCCTCAAGAGACTCCTTGGCAGCCTCGAGCTTAGCAACGTTACGACCGGTGATAACGAGGTTCGCGCCTTCCTTGGCAAAAGCGATATCGATGCCGTAGCCGATGGAGCCAGCAGAGCCGTCCTTGAGCGTGGCCTTGCCGCCACCGGTGACGATCACGGTCTTACCAGTGAAAAGTCCCATACGAAGTCCTTTCAAATCGCGACGGGCGCACCCGCCGACTGCGCGCATCCAAATAAACGCGCCAAAAGCTGACATGCAACTTTAACGTGTTCAAGTGAATAGAAAAGGCCTCGGTAGGCGAACGGCATAACGTCTTTCGGCGAAGGGATTGTCAAGTACAAACTGAATAAAGTGACCGAGTTTTTGCTATCGACGCGAGTCATCGAACACGTTTTGAAACTTTGCTGCGGCGCGCGGGATGTCGGCGCGAGACTTTATCATAGGGTGACAAACAACGATGAGGAGCACATGCCTATGACAGACGAGCTGGACCCCCAGACTCAACAGCATATTGATGATTCCGCAGAC
>CAJMSG010000127.1:0-5566 GCA_905216105.1 uncultured bacterium
ACCGACCAGCGCTTTACCGATACCGCCACCCTTGCCAACTGGTACTACGGCCACAAGGTCACGGTCGCAATCGCCAACACGCAGGAGAAGACCGCCAACGGCAACCCGCTCATGGCACGCATTAGCCAGACTGATTGGACGGACAAGACGATCGACGCCACGCTCGCCGACCCCGCCGCACAGGCAACGGTGTTCTCACTCGCCGGCGAAGTGACCGAAAAGGTTAGCTACGATGACCTTTCGGGCACGGTGCATGTTGGCGATAAGGTGGGCAGCGTTACGCTTAAGCAGGACGGCACCAAGATCGCCGTCATGGATCTGGTCGCCGACGAGGAAGGAACGGGGCCCAATCTCATCGAGTGGCTGCTCGTGAAGCTCGACCGCCTGGGCCGCCGCATCGACAACCGACCGCTCACAGCCGAGAGCGAGACCGTAGCCAAGGCTCCTGAGGTGTAGGGCCGGGGGACATTACATTTGCGATTGGAGAGGCGTCCAACGGGGCGCCTCACTTTTTGAGGGTTCGAATCCCCGGCTAACACTCTTGAAACTAAAAAAGGGCCCCAAATGGAACCCTTCTTTTAATTTAAACTGGCGGAGAGCTGGGGATTCGAACCCCAGATGCCCTTTTGGGGCATACTCGCTTAGCAGGCGAGCACCTTCGGCCTCTCGGTCAGCTCTCCGTAACAGCCGTTCTATAGTAACCAAACAGTCGAGGATGGGCAAGAGGGAATTTTGGAGCGATTTCAATTTGCCAGTAGACGTCTCAGCCAATCATCTCAATCTGTAACAGTTACGGGCCGAATCTTCGTCCAGATGTTACAGATTTAGACAAACAGTCAGCGCCATCCGCAAATGTCTCAATCTGTAACAGTTATCGAGCAAATCGGCCCGTAAATGTTACAGATCAAGACAAACAATCCCTCAGGACACAACGTCTCAATCTGTAACACCTACAGATTGCCCCCTATCCCAGCGAGCGGTTGAGGGGGCCGGGTTCATCTTTGCCCATGGTGCGTCACATTTGAAAGATGCAGACGTGCGCCAAGAAAAAGAAGCCGTTATCGACGAGTTGCACGGCGGCATCCGCGAGTTGATTGGTCACGGCGGGCACCGGCGGCAGCTCAAGCCCAGCCCTGCGGATGGTCTCGACCGCGTCTTTATGCATCTCTACTCTGCCATCTGTTCAGTATAGTAATTCATACCTTAATTCGTTATAGTTTAATTAGTTATACCTTATCTATATGTAGGTGATGCAAATGCCGTCTTTTGTTGGGCGAGAGCGCGAGCTGTGCGAGCTCGATGCCGCCTACTCCAGCGATTCTTTTCAATTTGCCGTTGTCTATGGACGCCGCCGCGTTGGCAAGACAAGCCTGCTCAGAACCTTTGTCGCCAATAAGCCAAAAGTATGCTTTTTCACGGCGCTCGAAACAACTATTGGCGATAACGTTCGCCTGCTCAACAAGGCCCTTTCGGAAATCGACCCAGCCTTTGGCCTGATGGCGCCTGAGCCAACGACAAACTCTATTTGTAACGCACTCACCGCTGCCTTCGAGATCGCTCAAAAGGAGCGTCTGGTTCTTGTTATCGATGAATATCCCTATCTGGCCGCCTGCTATCCGGGCATCTCGTCGTTCCTTCAGGTTCTCATCGACCAAAACCGTGAATCGAACAAGCTGTTCCTTATTCTGTGCGGGTCTTCAATGAGCTTTATGGAGCACCAGGTCATGGGCTATAAAAGCCCTCTATACGGACGCAGAACTCTGCAGATAAAGCTCAAGCCCTTTTCCATTTTCGATGCCAAGAAAATGCTTCCACAAGCCGATCCTCAAAAGCTCGTCGAGCTCTATGCGGCTGTGGGCGGCATCCCCATGTATCTCAGCCAGTTCGATGATTCGGATTCAACGGCAGGCAATCTTGCAAAGCATGTTTTGCGTCAGGGCGCTTACCTGCATATCGAACCCGAAAACTACCTACTTCAAGAGGTGCGGAATCCCGCCATTTACAACGCCGTTATTTCTGCGATTGCCAACGGCTACGTCAGGCCTAAGGAGATTGCCGATACCACTGGCCTCAACAGCCCGCAAGTATCCCAATTACTTGACGCCCTTGCCGAGCTTCAGCTTGTTGAGCGCGTAACGCCTCAAGTCCATGCCAAAAAACGTCAGGTTTTATACCGCATCGGCGATAACCTCTTTCGTTTTTGGTACTACTTCATTCCCAAATACACCGGCGCACTCGAAGTTGGACTCGAGGATAAAATTGCAGGCGCAATCGTTAAAACCGATTTCCCGACATTCGTTGGGCCGGTATTCGAGGACGTTTGTCGCCAATGGTTAGCTCAACAAGTGGCCAACGGCAACCTGGACATTCTGTTTAAAGGAATCGGAACGTGGTGGGGGACCAATTCTCAAACAAAGCAGCAGGAAGAAATCGACATCGTGTTCGAAAGTATCGATAACGGGCTCATCGTTGGCGAATGTAAATGGCGAAATGAGGCTGTGGACGCCGATGTGCTCGATACACTCCTACGCCGCGGTACTCTTTTGGGCGAGCGTATCGAGCGGTACTACTTGTTCTCAAAGGAAGGATTTACCGACAACTGCCGCCAACGCGCCGCTGCGATAGGCAATGTCGAGCTTGTTACGCTCAAAGAGATGCTGGGGTGATAGCCGCACGGCTCAGCCTGACTTCACCCCAGCGAGCGGTTGAGGGAGCCGAGCTCATCGTTGCCCATGGTGCGCCACATTTGATAGATGCAGCCGCGCGCCAAGAAAAAGAAACCGTTATCGACGAGTTGCACGGCGGCATCCGCGAGCTGATTGGTCACGGCGGGCACCGGCGGCAGCTCAAGACCTGCCTTGCGGATGGTCTCGACAGCCTCCTCAAACGTGGGCGGTTTGATGACGCCCATCTCGTTCATAAGGCCCTGCATTTCCTCCTGCGCACTGCCGCCCGACTCCTCGCCGCGCGGCACCAGGCGATAACATGCTAGCGCCAGCTCGAGCTGGTCGCAGTTCCAATAGGCAAACGCCAGGCGATAGAACAGGTAACCGATCGGAGGCCGGTCGCTGGCAATGCGCAGGCCGTGGCGCGCCACCTCGATAATCTCGTCATATCGCTCCAGGCGTGCTAGCACGTTGATCAGGGCAAAGTGAGACTGCATGGACGAGCGCGCCAAATCGTAGAGACGACGCACCTCGGGCAGTGCACGCTCGAAGTCCTCTTGTTCGGCGTAAAAGCTGCAGATCTCGTTCTGGGCAAAATACAGCGCATCGGGGGCGCGAAGGATACGCACGGAACGGTCCTCCTCCATCACCGGCAGCACCATGCGCACCAGCTGGTTATCGCAGAACTGGGTCTGCACCGGGCCCGTCGCCAAAAGCTCAGCAACAGTACACTTGGCTTCCAGCTCCTCGACAAGGCGAGAAAAGCCCTCGAAAGCACCGGCTCGGTCAACTTTGGATTGCTCGCGCAGCTCGACGACACGGGCGACATACGGATCGTTGTCCTCCTCCATGACCTCAAGCTCGTCAGCCGTATCAGCGAGCAGCAAATCGCGAAGCGCAGGCGGCAATGGACGATGGTCATCACGTGGTCGGTCGTGAACCTCTGCAGGCTCAATCATGTCCGGCGCATCCGCCTCATATGCCTCGAGCAAATGCTTGCAGGGCATGTCGTCCATATCCATGCTCTCAAGATCCTTGGCGACAGAAACGCAATCGGCCAGATAGGCCGCACGGCCAAAGGAGTACGTTTTAACAACGTGCTCGCCCTGCTCGCCGTCGGGAGCCGCAATCTGCACGTAGCAGCGCGTGATGCGAGCACCCGAAGCAAAGCAAGCCGCCGCGAGTGTAAGCGCAATACGCGCATCGTGCTCAGTGGCCCATGCCGTGCGCTTAGGCTCATCTACCTCGCGCCAGGCGTCATCTTGAGCATCGTATTCGCGCTGCGGCATAGCATCGACAACCGTGCGGCCAAATCGCACCAGCATGATGCCCTCGGCGACGTTCGCTCGATAGGTGTAGTCGAGCCGCGTGACCACGTTGAGCGCTTCTACGATACGTGCAAAGCGGGTGCGAACGTCCCACTCGCCACCCGGCTGGCACGCAACCGTCCCCGGCTTGGCCCACGGGTTGTCATTCGACAGCGTTTCGAGCAGGCGAGGAACGTCGTTTGTCGTCTTGCTGATATGCCATAGGTCAAAGAGCGAGCAGCCCTCAAAGCTTGGCGACGAGGCAACGGGGCCCAACCCTGCCCCAATACGCTCAAGGATGCCCGATAGGCGGTTCAGGCGGCACTCGACGGCAAACAGGGTATCAATCTCGTCCTGGTCCAGCAGGCTACGGTCAAAAATGAGATAGAAAAGCCTCGAGCGATCGATGCGCGCCAGGCTCATTTCGGTTTTGGCCGCGATGGTGCGCAGGCGAGGCAGATCGACTTCGCCCATCAAAGCGGCGGCATAGCGCTCAATGCCGCTTGGATTATCTGTATGGTCAATGCGGTAGAGTAACGTTTCGATTGCATCGGGCAGCGGCGTGGAATCAAAACCCAGCAGTACCTCAACCGGCTCGGGGAGTTTTACAAGTTTGATCTTGTCGACGGCATTTTTCATGCCCTCGTCGAGGCCGTCATCGGCTGCCGTGTCTGAGACAGCGTTTTCAGAATCGGCGAATATCACGTAACGCAAGAACATCGAGGCCATGAACTCTCCGTAGCGAAGGCTGCGCGTCGAATTCCACGTCTCGCGGTCAGATTGCTCGCGCATGGTGCCCTCGGGAGAGCCGATGACTCGCGCCCGGGAATGCATCGTCCCATCGGCGCCCCTGACCGCAATCTCGCCGATGCTCGAATCGGACTCGTCAAGAATCAATTGCATGTCGGGATCGTCGGGCAGCGATTCCTCGTTAACGGGACGGTCCACCTTATAGACCTCACCCGAAACGCTCACGTAGCCCAAAAGCGACACATGGCTTTTGCCGACAAATTCGACGACATAGCATGATTCATGCGGGTCCTCTCCAAAGAGCTTCCAAACCACGCCATACGAGCGTCCCGCAGGCTGCTCGGGCATGGCCGGAAAGCGCTTTTTGGGATCGAGAAACCTGAGCTTGTATGTCGGACGCTCTGCCACGAAATATCACCCTGATCGGTCGTCTAAAGAAAGAGCGCGCCACGGACTCACCGAGGCGCATACTCGAAATCTTACACGAGTCGATGAGAAATAGTCCCCTTTGACCGAGGTTCGAATCCATGCGGCGTTTACGTAAAAGAAAAGCCCCCGTTGCCGGGAGCTTTAATCTCAATTGATGCGGCGTATAGGATTCCGCGCATCCGCTGCGCGGATCCGCACCGGCTTCGCCCGCCTGCCGGCGGACTCGCCCGCTCGCTGCGGACGCTCCGCGTCCGCTTCACGCTCGCGCCTCGACCGAGGTTCGAATCCATGGGGCGTCTGCCTAAAAGAAAAGCCCCCGTTTCCGGAGGCTTAAAACTCAATTGGTGCGGCGTATAGGATTCGAACCTATGACGTTCTGATTCGTAGTCAGACCCTCTATCCAGCTGAGGTAAC
>CAJMSG010000128.1:0-5560 GCA_905216105.1 uncultured bacterium
TGGGAGCGACGGTTGTCGTTAAGACGCTTGTGACCCGCGACAATCCCTGCGTGGAGCTGTAGCGGCGCCTAGAACCTATTGATGCCCCAAACCACCACAAAGGTGCCGGTCCTCTTTGTGGTGGTTTTTATGTTGATGGGTTAACAAATGGGATGTTTGGGTATGGGTGTTGCCCTATGCGGCTAAGATGTTTACCCGTTAGCATCATGTAAGCGAAAGGCGGTCGTCACCATGCAGTGGAACGACGAGACACGTTTTGAGGACTTTGTCGGACTGATCAGCGGCCTCTACAAGGAGATTCAGCGTATCAAGACGTCCGAAGGTGCAAGGCTGGGCCTCAAAGGCTCCGACGTCATGTGCCTGTACTATCTTGAGCGCAGCAAGGACGGCCTGACTGGCGCCGACCTCGCCCGCATGGCCGGCGTTACCCGAGCCGCCGTTTCGCGCACACTGGCACATCTGGAGGAGGGCGGCTACGTCGAGGTCGATGACTCGGGTGATGCGGCCGTCAAGTACCGTGCCCCGGTGCGCCTGACTGCCCTGGGCGGCGAGAGCATGAGCGAGGCCGATCGCATCATTCGTGAAGTGCTCGACACCACCGGTAAGGCCATGGGCGTGGAGCAGCGCGAGCAGATGTATGCGTCGCTGCGTACGATTCTCAACACCTTGCGCGATATCTAAGGCCGTCAAGGCATTTGCTTCCAATTAACAACTGCATAGTCCCGTTTGAGCGCGTATACCGTGCCGGGGCATTGCTGTTAAAATTCCCCGCGCGAGGTCCGCGCAAGAAAGGATTCGCTATGTCCATTCGTATTATTACCGATTCCGCGAGCGATATGACGCCGGCTGAGCATCCGGCTCTGCGTGTTCTGCCGCTGTCCGTCACCTTTGGCACCGATGTGTACATGGATGGCGTCGACATCGATCACCAGCGCTTTTACGAGATGCTCGTGGAGCGCGATGAGCTGCCCAAGACCGGTCAGGTCAACCCGTACGCGTTTTCGCAGGCGATTGCCGAAGCGCGTGAGGCCGGCGACGAGGCCGTGATCATTACCGTGGGCGCCAAGCTTTCGGGTACTAACCAGAGTGCTCGTACGGCACTTGCCGAGGCGCCGGGCGGCGACGTGTTCGTCGTGGACAGCAATAACGTGACCTTGGGCGAGCGCGTGCTGGTCGAGTATGCGCTGCGCTTGGTGGACGAGGGCCGTAGTGCGGCCCAGATCGCGGCAGCGGTCGAGGCCGTGCGCGACCGCGTGGTGGTTATCGGCCTGCTCGAGACGTTGGAGTATCTGGTGCGTGGCGGTCGTCTGTCTGCTGCGGCCGGCGCCGTGGGTACGCTGCTCAACGTGAAGCCGGTCGTGGCCGCCGAGGACGGCCTCATCGTGCAGTTGGGCAAGGCGCGCGGTTCCAAAAACGGTCGAAACTTGTTGAACCAGAAGGTCGAGCGGGCGGGCGGCGTCGACTTTTCCATGCCGCTGGCGCTCGGCTATACGGGCCTTTCGGATGCGGTGCTCAAGAAGTATATCGATGACAGTGCGGCGCTGTGGGCTGGCCACACCGAGGGCGAGCTGCCCGTCCACACTATCGGCGCTACCATCGGCACCCACGTAGGTCCCGGCGCCGTAGCCGTAGCCTTCTTCCAGCCCGCCAATTAACCGACTTGCCATAAACCACCACAAAGGGGACGGGCACCTTTGTGGTGGTTTATGCTTTTCCGGGTGGAAGGGAGCATGCGATGGCGTCTGAGGGCTTTTTTGAACGGGTATACGAGGTGGTCGAGCAGATTCCCGAGGGGATGGTCGCCACGTACGGCCAGGTGGCGCTGCTCGCCGGCCGTCCGCGAAGCGCGCGCTATGTGGGCTATGCGCCGCACGGCAATCCGCGCCCTGGTCAGATTCCTTGCCATCGTGTGGTGTTTGCCGATGGCCGTATTTGCGAGGACTTTGCGTTTGGCGGCCCCGATGCTCAGCGTGAGCTCTTAACGGGGGAGGGCGTAACGTTTACCGATCCCATGCACGTCGACTTGGCCGCCTGTCGCTGGCCAGCAGGGCTCTAACAGCTCTGCCGTGGCTAAACCACCACAAAGGTGCCTGTCCCCATCGTGGTGGAACACCTGTCCCTTTTTGATAGGTTTACCGGAGCTAACTTATGGAGAAGGTATGGCGGCGCATATTGACGCTAGAAAGTAAACCACGGTGAACTATATTGGTTTCAGCAACGGAGCAGGCAATAGGCGATGAAAAAGCCTGCCCTGTTGAGTTTGATTCGCATTCCTCCCCTCTGTGCGATTCAACGGTGTACTTCGGGAACAGGCCCGCTGGCAACTAACTGCCAGCGGGCCTGTTCCTGTTTGTCGGGGGAGTGCAGCGGGCAGAGTCGAACCGGTCGGGCACCAAAAAAGGCGGACGCCGTAGCGCCCGCCCTAAAACAATCCAAAGCTCAAGCCAGCAAATCGGCCTAGTACACCATGCCCATGGCGTCCTGAACCTCGGCCAGGGTCTGCTCGGCGATCTCGTTGGCGCGACGATTGCCCTCGTGCAGCACGTCCTTGACGTAATTCAGGTCGTTCTCGTAGCGCTGGCGACGCTCGCGGATCGGGGCAAAGTACTCGTTGACGGCCTCGGTCACGTACTTCTTGAGCTGGCCGGAGCCGCCCATGCCAATCTCCTCGGCAATCTCGACCTCGGAACGACCAGTGCAGATGGCGGCTGTGGAAAGCAGGCCGGACACGCCGGGGCGGTTCTCGGGATCAAACGTAATCATGCGCTCGGAGTCGGTCTGGCTCTTCTTGATGCGCTTGGCCGTCTCCTCGGCGGTCATCGAGATGTTGATGGCGTTGCCGTAGCTCTTGCTCATCTTGCGACCGTCCAGGCCGGGCAGCAGCGGGGTCTCGGACAGCAGCGCTTCGACCTCGGGAAATACCTTGCCGTAGCGGTTGTTAAAGCGGCGAGCGATGGTGCGGGTGAGCTCGATGTGTGGCAGCTGGTCGCGACCGACGGGCACCACATTGCCCTTGCAGAACAGAATGTCGCAGGCCTGGTGCACCGGGTAGGTGAGCAGAAGGCCGGTGAGCTCGTGGCCCGAGGCCTCCATCTCGGCCTTGACCGTGGGGTTACGCGCCAGCTCGGCCTCGGACACCAGCGACAGGAACGGCAGCATGAGCTGGTTTGCCGCGGGCACGGCAGAGTGCGCGTAGATCATGGTCTTGTCGGGATCGATGCCGCAGGCAAGGTAGTCCATGACCATGTTGTACACGTTGTCCTGGATGTGCTCGGTCGTGTCGCGGTCGGTGATGACCTGGTAGTCGGCGATAAGCACGTTGGTCTTGGCGCCCATGTTTTGCAGTTCAACACGGCCCTTGAGGGTGCCGAAATAGTGGCCCAGATGCAGGCGGCCGGTGGGGCGGTCGCCGGTGAGCATGGTGAACTTCTCGGGCGTCTTAGCCAGACCCTCGCGAATGGCGTTGCTCTTTTGCAGCGCGACTTCGTAGCTGTTCTCGTTTGGCATGATTGCTCCTAACGTATGCGAATTGGTCAAGATGATAACGCGTTTATTGAAAGGGGTAGGGCGTAAGTGGGTGAGCTGCCGGTAGGGCGAGGGCTATGCGGCGGTCGCGGCGTGGTCGCGTGCGGCCAGCAGCAATGAGTCGCTTCCTCGGCAATAAAACCTAGCGCCTGTGGTGACGCTCCTCCTTGCGCTCCTCTGCCGCCTGCTCCTCCTGCTTAAAGGCGGGGTCGTCGGGGGTTACCAGCTCGTCCTCGTGCGTGCGCTTGTTGTAATGGTGGCGCAGCACGGGCTCAAATAGGTGCAGGTGTTTGGCGAAGGCAGCCGAGCCAATGGCGAGCACGACAAAGATGAGCACGCGCGTGGGGACCTCGACTTGATTGATCGCGGCGGCACCGGCCGAAAGCATGATGCACCAGGCGTAGATGAGCAGCACGGCCTGCTTTTGGTTGTAGCCCTCTTGGATCAGGCGATGGTGGATATGGCCTTTGTCGGCCTGTCCGATGCTAATGTGGGCGCGTTTGCGGCGCACGATGGCACTGAACGTGTCGATGATGGGCACGCCGGCCACGATGAGCGGGATGATGAGCGAAGTAAGCGCGGCGGTGCGGCTCACGTTGAGCAGCGAGATGGAACCCAGCGCAAAGCCCAGCAGCAGCGACCCCGAGTCGCCCAAGAAGATGCTCGCGGGGTTGAAGTTGTAATGCAGAAAAGCCACGCACGAGCCAAAGAGCGCGATGGACAGCGCGGCGGCGTCGATACGACCCGAAAGCATGGCTATCGTAAACATGGTGAACGATGCGATGCCGCAGATGCCCGTGGCTAGGCCGTCGAGGCCGTCGATGAGATTGATGATGTTGGTGAACGCCACCAGGTAGACCACGGTGATGGGATAGGCGAGCCAGCCGAGCATGATCTCGCCGGGGGCAAACGGGTTGACGATGACGCCGATTTTTAAGCCGCCGATGCAGGCGATGAGCGCGGCGAGCACCTGGCCAGCCAGCTTTTGCTTGGGCTTGAGCTGGAAGACGTCGTCGATGGCGCCGGTTGCAAAGATCACGGTAAAGGAGAGTGCCAGCACGGGGTAGCTGATGTGAAGGCGCGGGTGCGGTACCAAAACGGGCGGCCAGCCCAGGTACCAGGTGCCCAGGATCTGCACGATGCAGGCAACGACGAGGCCCAAAAAGACTGCCGTGCCGCCCATGCGCGGGATGGGTTTGGTGTTAATGCGGCGCTTTGAGGGATAGTCGACGGCGTCGAGCTTAATCGCCAGACGCTTGACTAGGGGTACCGTGAGAAAGGTCGTGATAAAGGCAGCGGCCGCCACGCATAAGTACGGTATGAAGCTCGTGGAGGAAGCCATGAATCAAAAAACCGCCAAGCGTCGAAGGAAAAGGTCAAAGGGCGCTACGCGCAAAAGGGCATAGCTGACCCATGATACTCGACCGAGGGGGTGCGGGGGTTTGCGCCGTGCGATTATCACGCGCTTACCAGATATTGGGCTGTTGGCGGGGGTTCTGCCGAGTGCTGTTGGGTGTCATACGGGATCTGCGATGGCAATTTTTGGCAAAATCGGCAAAAGAAAACCACCCCCCACGTTACGAAAATGAACCCACCTAAAACAGGTGGGTGCCCTCATCGACTGTTCCAGCGTCCTTAACAACGAAGGATACCTGTACTAAGTACGACTGTGTGGGCTCCCTAAATAAACGCGACGGTTCACCCAGTTGCTCCGCGGGGGGCGGAATACCTACATCATAAAGCGGCACTTTGTTGATTCCAGTCTTGACATTACAAAATTCGTGTCGGACGATTACGGCGCCTTGGGCTTGGAGCCGTCTGTGCGGTCCGGGCCTTTACGTTTGAGCTGCTGAATCGTTGTTTTGGAGCATGGTTTTATGCCGACGTCGTTGACCGAACTTTTTTCGCCTGCCTGCCATTTGTGTCCGCGCCGTTGCGGTGCGGCGCGCGATGAGGGCGCGCATGGCGTGTGCGGCGCCGACGACACGCTTAAGGTCGCCCGCGCGGCGCTCCATATGTGGGAGGAGCCGCCCAT
>CAJMSG010000129.1:0-5478 GCA_905216105.1 uncultured bacterium
ACCGCGCGATTAATAAACGTTGTTCGATAGTCTACCACGGACCGACCCCCGCCCGCCCCACAAGCCGCATCGCACCATAAAGCTGCAAGACCAGTAGATAGGCCCGATTCGTGGCAGACAGCCTTCCAACACGCTAATGCCGGGTGCGCGTCCTCACCAAACGTACCAATGTGAGCGCAAAGCCCACGGTAGCAACGGCCATCAGCACGTAGAATACCAAACGGAAGCCAAAGAGGAACACGTCCGGACGACCCGCCACATAGCTCGTGACCGTCTTGCCCATCGCCGCGCTCGTCTGTCCATACAGGATGCGCGACGCCGCCGTAATACCCAGCGCTATGCCCGCATAGCGCGCCAAGCTGCTCAAGCTGCCCGCAAAGCCAAGCGCCTCACGCGGAGCCGAACCCATATACAGCGAATTATTGGGACTCTGGAAGATCGACGTGCCGCACGACATAAACGCGACGCAGCACACAATCATCAAGATGGAAGAGTGCTCGTCAAGCGTGCTCACCGCAAAGAGACCGCACACGTACACGCCCAGGCCAACGGCCGTGGGCGCTTCACAACCAACACGGTCGGACACCGAGCCCGAAAGCGGGCCCACAAAGGCATTCACGACCGGCATCGCCAAAAACAACAGGCCGGAGATATCGGAGCTAAAGCCGTGGGCATCCTGAAAGTAGAACGGCAGCACAAACTCGGAGGCACCGATACCCACGAACACGATAAGCATGCAAGCCAGGTTAATCGTGAAAGCCGAGCTCGCAAAGCAGCGACGCGCTGCCTCTGTCAACGGCATAGGGCGTTCGCCAGCCTCCGGCTTCACATGCGGCAGCGTATAGAGTCCCACGATAAACGAGATTACGCCAACGGGCAGATTGATAAGGAAGATGCTCTCCCAGGGAAAGCTCGCCACCAGCACGCCGCCGAGCACGGGGCCGCACATCATGCCAAGAGCCACAAAGGTCGCCAGAATGCCCATGGCACGACCGCGCTCACGCGCCGGAAACGACTCGGTGATGATGCCCATATTGTTGGCCATCGCGGCGGCACAGCCAATGCCCTGCACGAAACGCGCCAAGATAAGCACCTCGAGCGAAGCCGAGAGCCCGCAAAGCAGCGAGCCGCCCGTAAAGACAATCACACCCAACTGGAACACATTCACCTTGCCGCGTACATCGCCCAAGCGGCCAAACGGCAGCATGGCGACACACGTCGCGAGCAGATACATCGAGCTCACGAGCTGAATGCGGTCGAGACCCACCCCCAGCTCCTTTTGCATCACTGGGAGTGCCACCGTCACGATGCTCGCATCCAGACACGCCATAAAGGTCATGACGAGCACGGTGAACAGAATCGCCCATTTATTCTTACCGTGGGTGTCGCCCTCCAGGGCAATGTGTTCGCGGCGCAGCTGCTCGGCAGTTTTCTCCATGTATATCCTTTCTATCGTGCAACGCAAAAACGGGACCCCAATCGCCTACAAACGGTCACGATCGGGGTCCCGCCTACGGAATCGGAACTATGAGGACGTCGTCAGCCGAAAAGCCGTCCCACGCCTCGCACGCACGCTAGCCTAGCACTGCTCGAGTGCCTGCTCAAGGTCGGCAATCAGATCGGCCGTGTCCTCGAGGCCGCACGACAGGCGCACCATGTCGGCGGAGATGCCACAGGCGATGAGCTCCTCGTCGTTCATCTGGCGGTGCGTGGCATTAGCGGGATGCAGGCAGCAAGTGCGGGCGTCGGCCACGTGCGTGGCGATCTGGGCGAGCTTGAGGCTCTTCATAAAGGTCTCGGCCGCCGCGCGACCACCGTTAAAGCCAAAGCTCACAACACCGCAGGTACCGTTGGGCATGTACTTCTGAGCCATGTCATAGTACTTATCGCCCTCCAGGCCCGGATAGCTCACGAAGCGCACCTTGGGATGGCTCTGCAGGAACTTGGCAACGGCCAGGCCGTTCTCGCAATGACGCGGCATGCGCACATGAAGGCTCTCGAGCGAGCTGTTCAGGAAGAAGGCCGCCTGAGGGTTCTGCATGGGGCCGAGGTCACGCATGAGCTGCGCGGTTGCCTTGGTAATGAAGGCACCCTCGCGACCGAACTTCTCGGCATAGGTCACGCCGTGATAGCTCTCGTCAGGCGTGGTGAGACCCGGGAACTTGTCCGCATGGGCCATCCAGTCAAACTGGCCGTGATCGACGATCACACCGCCCAGGTAGGCCGCATGGCCATCCATGTACTTGGTGGTGGAGTGCGTAACGATGTCGGCGCCCCACTCAAAGGGACGGCACATTACGGGCGTCGGGAAGGTATTGTCGACCATCAGCGGTACGCCGTGGTCGTGCGCGGCCTTGGCAAAGCGCTCAATATCGAGCACGGCAAGCGCGGGGTTGGCAATGGTCTCGCCAAAGACGAGCTTGGTGTTGGGCTGGAAAGCGGCCTCCAGCTCCTCATCGGTGCAGTCGGGAGCGACGAACGTGCAGGTCAGACCCATGCGCCCCATGGTATGGGCAAGGAGGTTGTACGTTCCGCCGTAGATGGCAGAACTCGCGACCACGTGATCGCCGGCACCGGCCACGTTAAAAATCGCGAGGAAGTTCGCCGCCATGCCCGAGCTCGTGAGCATCGCAGCGGTACCGCCCTCCATCTCGCAGATCTTGGCAGCAACCAGATCGCACGTGGGGTTCTGCAGGCGGCTGTAGAAGTAACCGGACTCCTCCAGGTCAAACAGCTTGCCCATATGCTCCGACGTGTCGTACTTCCACGTGGTGGACTGGTAGATAGGCACCTGGCGCGGCTCCGCGTCACCCGGGCGGTAGCCGCCCTGAACACAGGTAGTACCGATGGTCTGCTCGCTCATATCTAGCTCCCTTGCTTGGGTTTTGATTTATTCGGTTCACGATACCGCTACCCCGCAGCCCTCTCAACCCATCCCCAAGGTAGGTTATGGGACAAATCGATCAGGGGCATTTATCTCAAGCCTTGGACATTTGCTCGATAGATAAAAATGAGGCATCCATGAAGCTCTCGATGATTACATGCACCGTCACGGGTACCATAGGCGAGTACACCGTAACCAAGGAGACAACGATGAAGCAAATCGATACGGCCCAGCTCGACATCACCGCCTGTCAGGCTCAGGCTGCCGAATACCACGCCCGCGGCTTTAACTGCGCCCAGGCCGTCGCCTGCACGCTCGCACCTGCCGTCGGACTCGACCCTCAGGTCGCCTTTACCCTCACCGAGGGCTTTGGCGCCGGCATGGGCGGCATGACCGAAACCTGCGGCGCCATCTCGGGCGCCGTGGCCATCATGGGCTTTGTAATGAGCGACGGCATGGAAAACCCAAAGACCAAGGGCCAGACCTACAAGCTGTCGCGCGAGATCGCCAAGCGTTTTGGCGAGAAGAACACGACGACCGTCTGCGGCACGCTCAAGGGCATCGGGTCGGATAAGGGTCCGCTCCGCAGCTGCCCCGGTTGCATCGACGATGCCGTCGAGATCGCCTGCGATGTGCTAAAGCAGCTCGCCGAGTAAACGGCAGCAACATAAAACGACGGCCGGCGCGCTTGGGATCCATCCAAAAGCACGCCGGCCGTCGCCGTCAGAACTCGGCAAATTCGGGAGCGCCGACCTCGATCTCCTCGCGCCCCGCCATAAGCTCGCGCATCTTGACGCAAAATGACTCCTGCTCCCCCGCCTTAAACACCAAGTGAAGCGTCACGGCATCCGCGTAATCGGTATCCGAAACCTTGGCACCCGAATCCTGCGCCAAACGAAGCACCTGCTCATACTGTGGATAGGCCACATGCACGTCAACCGGCACAACACTTGTCATCTCGACGATCTGCCCGGACTCCTGAGCCGCGGCCACCGCCGCCTGCGTCGCCGCAGTATAGGCGCGCACCAAGCCACCAGGCCCTAACAGCGTGCCGCCAAAATAGCGCGTCACTACGCAGCAAACATTTTTGAGCCCCGCGCCGCGCAGCACCTCGAGCGTCGGCATACCACTCGTGCGGCTCGGCTCGCCATCATCGCTCTGGCGCTCGCGTCCATCGACCAAAATCCACGCGGGAACATTGTGTCGAGCGTCGTAATGACGCTTGCGAACCATCTCAATAAAGGCATTCGCCTCATCCTCGGACTCAATATGGACCAGCTGAGCAATAAACCGACTCTTGCGGTCCACAAACTCGCCCGAAGCCTCAATATTCGATTGCAGAGTAAAATAGCTGTCCAACAAAGCCCCTCAAACACAAGCAAAGCAACAAACAGCCTCAATAATACGGCAAAGACAGCACCGTTGCCCTCGCCAACAAGAGCGGAAACGCCAATGATGCCGTCACCAACAGCGAGAACCCGTCAGCGCGAGCAAGGTGCCTTGAAAGACGAGGGCACTGACCTTATGGTCATGCCCGAAGGCTTGAAAGGCAGATTGCCGCGCTGACGGGTTCGCAGCGTCAACAAAGTGCCGAGTGGACCTGTAAGCCGGGTTCTGTCGTGAACGGTCATTTATCTTGTCTGCACGTTACCATGCAGCTCCACGCACGCTACCCGAACGCGGACCGGGCCGGCCCATAGCGTTCCTATTCGCGCTTGCTCCGGATGGGGCTTGCCAAGCCGCCGTGTTGCCACGACGCTGGTGGTCTCTTACACCACCGTTTCAGCTTTTCCCTTTACGCCTTGCGGCGCAGGTGGGAGTCTTCTTTTCTGCGGCGCTTTCCGTCGGATCACTCCGCCCGGCCGTTAGCCGGCATCCCGCCCTCTGGAGCCCGGACTTTCCTCACGCGTGCTGCAAGCAACACATCGCGCGACCGTCTGGCCCACTCAGCAGTGCAAGAGTGTAGCACACCGTTGCTGCAGGCAATGGCACAACACAAGCGTTCGACACGATAAACCAAGAACCGCGCTATGCAGTACAATAGGGGTGTCGATGGGCAACGTCGTCAGTCGAGACGCGACCGCGCTCCGCACCCCTCCGTCTACTCGGTGCGTTCCCGCCTCCTCCCCGAGGCGGGATGTCGGCATTTTTCATGCACCGACAACCCAATAGTCTGCGAACAGCCAGGGCAGCATTGCGCACGGGCAGCATCGCGTACCTCAGCAACAAATGCAAAAAGGGACCCGTCCATTGCGGACGGATCCCTTAAAACAAGTGATCGTCAAACCGATTTACTCGGCGTCGGTCTCCTCGTCCTTCTTCTCGGAAGGCAGCGGGGTAACCTCGATCTCGACGCCCAGAGTCTCAGCAGCGGACTTCATGGACAGGGAGATACGACGACGGTCGAGGTCGATCTCCATGACCTTGACCTGAACCTTGTCGCCCACGTGGGTGACCTGAGAAGGCTGATCGACGTGCTTGTTGGCCATCTCGGAGATGTGCACCAGGCCCTCGATACCCTCGCCCAGGTCGACGAAAGCGCCGAACGGGACAAGCTTGGTCACAGTGCCCTCGACGATAGCGCCGACGGGGTA
>CAJMSG010000130.1:0-5430 GCA_905216105.1 uncultured bacterium
CGCGCGGACAAAAATGTCTAGCGCGAGAACGAATGTTCGGTTATTATTATCTTCGAACAGTTGTTCCTGTCAAGCAATAATCGAACATTTGTTTGACATTGGCAGAGAGGATCCCCTGATGGCTCGCAAAATTACCAAGCGTCAGCAGCAGATTTACGACTTCATCAAGGAATATCAGCAGGAGAAGGGCTATCCGCCCAGTGTGCGCGAGATGGCATCGGCCGTAGGCCTCTCCTCCCCCAGCACGGTGCATGCTCATCTCTCTGCCCTGGAGGCTCGAGGACTGCTCAAGCGCGATGCCACCAAGCCTCGCGCCCTAGAGCTCTTTGATGAGGACGGATCCTCTGTCTCGATTTCCAAATCCGATGAACCCACGGCGCCCCGCGGAACGGTCTCGCTGCCGCTCGTCGGTCGTGTCGCGGCTGGGATTCCCATTCTGGCCGAACAAAATATCGAGGACACCTTTACCATCCCGACCGAAATCGCCACAGACCAGGGCTCCTTTATCCTTGAAGTGCACGGCAGCTCAATGATCAATGTCGGCATCTACAACGGTGACTACATTATCGTTCGCGAGCAAAAGAGCGCGATGAACGGCGAAATCGTCGTGGCTATGATCGATGGCTCGGCGACTGTCAAGACGTTCTACAAGGAGCAGGGGCGCGTGCGCTTGCAGCCCGAGAACGACACTATGGAGCCCATCTATGCGACGAACCCCGTTATTTTGGGTAAGGTTGTCGGTTTGATGCGCCGGTTCTCGTAATGCAAAAACGCATCACCATATTTGATACCGTCCGCGGGTTTACGATGCTGTCGATGGCAGGTTTTCACGCCTGCTACGATTTGGCCTACCTATATGGATGGGATATGCCATGGTTTACCGAAACGGTTTTCCAGGATATCTGGCGCGCAAGTATCAGCTGGGTATTTTTGTTTATCGCCGGTTGGATGTGCACGCTCTCGCGTAATAACGTTAAGCGCGCCCTCAAGTACGCGGCCGCAGCTTTGGTCGTATGGATTGCAACTACACTGGTATCAGTCGACGATTCGGTAAACTTTGGCATCATTTATTGCATGGCGGCGTGCACCGCAGTGGTTGCACTCACCCGTCCGTTACTTCAAAAAATACCGGGCTCGTGGGGCATCGCAGCGTGCCTTGTTCTTTTTGCCCTAACCTGGGGCATTCCAAAAGCGGTCTACCCACTCCCCTACCTGGCATGGCTTGGATTCCCGGGCCCGGGTTTTGTTTCGGGAGACTACTATCCGCTCATTCCGTTTGTCTTTATGTACCTTACCGGCTTTTTTGCTGCCCAAGCAGCACAAGCATCAAGCCTTGAAGCGCCAGCATGGGCATACGCCAATCCCATCCCGGAACTCGCAGTCCTCGGTCGGCATGCCTTACCGTTCTACCTGCTCCATCAGCCTGTCATTCTAGGCGTGCTAGAGCTCGTTTATTCCGTACGATAGCGCTCAAGACGCGGCGCGATTCGGGCCGGCATCTTTGCCACAATGCGAACGCCGTCCTCTAGATATTCCTCATGCAGAAGGGTTCCCTGCTCATGCACCAGCGTAATGAGGGCGCCCTCGCGATACGGGATATCAGCGGAGAGCAACACATCGGTGGCAGCTGCCTCACGAGCAATACGGTCGACGAGATCGTCGAGCCCCTCGCCCGTTTGGGCCGAGAACAGCACGGCCTCGGGATAGCGACGACGGAAACTCAATCGATCAACGCTATCGAGTAGGTCAATTTTATTGAACACCGTAAGCGTCAAACGCTCACCGGCACCGATCTCGTCAAGAACGCGATCGACTGCCTCGAGTTGGCGCTCGTAGTCCTCGTCAGAGGCATCCACAACTTTAAGGACCAGGTCGGCACCAAGGACCTCAGACAGCGTGGACTTAAAGGCATCAACGAGACCATGCGGCAGCTTTTGAATAAAGCCAACGGTATCGGTAATGGTCATACCACGACCACCGGGCAAGCGATACGAGCGCGTCGTCGGATCGAGCGTGGCAAACAATTTGTCCTGCGAAAGCACCGTAGACCCAGTCAGGCGATTAAGTAACGTCGACTTACCGGCATTGGTATAGCCAGCCAACGCCACGCGAAACGCCGGCGACTCGATACGACTCTTTGACTGGACATCGCGGCGCTGTTCGACCTGCTTAAGCTCACGACGAAGCGCGGCAATCTTGTTGCGAATCAAACGTCGGTCAACCTCGAGCTGGCTTTCGCCCTGGCCAAAGCGCGAGCCAATGCCACCGCGTGTCTGCTCTTTAGCAAGATGGCTCCACATACCGCGCAAGCGGGGCAACAGATACTGCAATTGGGCTAGCTGCACCTGCAGGCGGCCCTCACGGGTCTGAGCGTGCAGGCCAAAGATATCGAGAATCAACGCCGTGCGGTCGATAATCTTAACCGGTTCGCCCACGGCTTTCTCAAGATACGACTGCTGCGAGGGCGTTAAATCGTCATCGAAGATAACAACATCGACATCCATACGATGCACGAGCCCGCAAAGCTCCTCAACCTTACCGGAGCCGATAAACGATTTTGGATACGGCTTAACCAGACGCTGTGACAAACGCGCCACGCACTGGGCGCCAGCCGTATGGGCCAGGCGCTCAAGCTCGTCAAGCGAACGATCGAGCGGCCAGGCGTTATCGCGCCACTCAACTCCGACAAGAACGGCACGTTCGGGCTCAGGCGCCGTGGGAACGAGGGGAAACCGAGCCATTAGGCAGCCTCGATACGGTGAAGGATATCCTCAACAACCTCATCGATCGTAAACTCGTTCATATCGAACCACACGATGCGGTCATCGCGTTTAAACCACGAAAGCTGACGCTTGGCATAGCGACGCGAGCGCATCTTGATGAGTTCGCGAGCCTCATCCATAGAAAGCACGCCGTCCAAGGCATCGATAATCTCTTTATAGCCAATCGCTTGCATCGAAGTCAGGGCATCTCTCAGCCCCTGGTCCATAAGACCGCGAACCTCATCAACAAGACCCTGTTCAAACATCAGATCGACGCGTAGGTTAATACGCTCGTAAAGCGCCTCGCGATTACGCATCAATCCAAACCACAGAGCGTGATAATGCTCGCGCGGAACACTAAACTGCGACTTTTGCTGCGCGTAGGACACACCGTCATCGTGCATTTCGAGCGCGCGAATCACACGACGAACATTATGGGGATGGATGACCGCAGCGGACTCGGGGTCACGCTCAGCAAGCAGCGCGTGTAGCGCTTCCTCGCCAGTGCGCTCGGCAAGCTCCTGATACCCCGCGCGGCGATCGTCCTCAAGTTCGCCCGAGGGAAAATCCATCTCATCCAGGGCCGCCTTGAGATACAAGCCCGTACCCCCGCAAAACACCGGTAGGCGGCCCTCGCCCAGCAAGCGCTCAACATGTACACGAGCGTCTGCCTGATACAACGCTGCAGAATATGCAACGCCCGGTTCAACAATATCGACCAGGCGTAGAGGCGCCGTGCATTCCTCGGGTGCCATCTTGGCAGTGCCGATATCCATGCCTCTATATATTTGCATCGCGTCACACGACAGCACTTCGGACGAAAGGCGAGACGCCAAACGATCTGCGACATCACTTTTGCCAACCGCAGTCGGACCGACAATCGCAACGGCGGAAAGACCTGCCCCGGAAGAAATCATTAGCGCGGCTCGCCCACAACGGATCCGGACAGATACCACGTCTTGGCAACGTCGACGTCAACATCGACAATCTTGCCAATCAACTGATCGATGCTGTAGCCCTCGGGAATCGGTGCATGAACAGTCTGATTCTTAGGACTCTTGCCCAGCAGCATCGCGTCATTCTTTTTGCTCGTACCCTCAATAAGCGCCGGCACAACGGTGTGGAGCTCACCCTGGTTATACTCGTGCGCTGTGGTCTCGATAACCTCCACCAGACGGTTGAAGCGCTCAAGAATCACCTCATGCGGCGTGGAATCGTCAATCTCGGCGGCCGGAGTACCGGCGCGCCTGGAGTAGATAAACGTATAGGCCTGAGCATAACGGACCGTCTCGGCAAGCGAGAGCGTCTGCTCAAAGTCTTCCTCGGTCTCGCCGGGGAAGCCCACGATGATATCGGTCGAAAGCGCGATATCGGGCATGCGATTGCGGATGCGATCGACAAGCCCCAGATAATCCTCGCGCGTATAGCGACGGTTCATCTCTTTAAGGATGCGCGTCGAGCCCGACTGAACTGCCAGGTGCAGTTGCGGCATGACGGCAGGCGTCTCGGCCATAGCGTCGATGGTCTCGGGCAGCAGGTCTTTGGGGTGCGAGGAAGTAAAGAAAATACGCTCTACACCCGTATCGCCCACGGCGCGCAGCAGGTCGGCAAAGCGCGGCTTGCCAAACAGGTCGCGACCATAGGAGTTGACGTTTTGACCCAGCAGCGTAATCTCACGCACGCCCTGGCGTACTAGACCGGTCACCTCGTCGACAATCTCCTCGAAAGGACGGCTCTTTTCGCGACCGCGCACATACGGCACGATGCAATAGGTGCAGAAGTTATTACAGCCCGTCATAATGGGGACCCAGGCATGATACTGAGTCTCACGATGCCACGGCATGCTCATCGCATCCGTGTCCTCGTGCTCGTTGGTGCGAATATGACGCTTGCCGTCCAAGAATGCCTCGGCAATGAGCTCGGCAACATGCGCGATAGAATGCGTACCAAAGATGACATTGACGTTATCGACATTCGTGAGCAGGCCCTCGCCGTCGCGCTGCGCGATGCAGCCGCCCACGGCGACCACGCGCTTGCCCGAGGGTGAAGGCGGAAGGCTCTTACAAGAGTTGCACTGACCGTACAGACGGGTGTCAGCGGCCTCTCGAACGCAGCACGTCATGAACACGACAATGTCAGCATGCTCCGGATCGAGCGCCATAAGGCAGCCATACGAGTCGAGCAGGCCACTCACGCGCTCGGAGTCGTGCTGATTCATCTGGCAGCCAAAGGTGCGGATGAAGTAGGTTTTACCGGCAAGAATATCGCGTACGGAACCCTGGTCCATGTGTATAAGTCCTAACGAGGTGGAATAGGCGGAATCAAAGAGCGCGGGCAAAGAGTAAACAATCTATGCCACAGGCTTAACGTCGTCCATCACAACGTTATCCATAGCGGCTCGATTAATCTGATGAACGTAAATAGAAAGACGGATGGCCGTGCGCGACTCCCCGTTGATGAGGATGTCGGAGAACACCGGCGCGCAGGAAATATCAAACCCGGTCGGAATCATAAATCCGCGTGCAATGGCCACAGCCTTAATGGCCTGATTGACGGCACCCGCGCCGACACACTGAATATTGACGGGAACACCATCTT
Source organism: uncultured bacterium (assembly GCA_905216105.1). Lineage (GTDB taxonomy): Bacteria > Actinomycetota > Coriobacteriia > Coriobacteriales > Coriobacteriaceae > Collinsella. The sequence continues at coordinate 5,361 of CAJMSG010000130.1, forward strand.
TGACCATGCCGGCAATGGCGCCGGCAACGGACGCGGGCGATGATTTGCTTGATACCTTCAGGCAATCCAT
>CAJMSG010000131.1:0-5391 GCA_905216105.1 uncultured bacterium
TGGCTGATTCTGCCCGCCATGATCGGCGGTGCGGCACTGCTTGCCGACGGCATCCTCACCCCCGCCGTCACGGTCACCACAGCCATCGAGGGTCTGCGCACCATCGAATGGGGCCATGCGCTGCTGGGCGACGGCCAGACCAACGTCATCATCATTACCATCATCATTATCTGCGGTCTGTTTGCCATGCAGCGCGCCGGCACCTCGTCAATCGGCAAGCTCTTCGGTCCGCTCATGACACTATGGTTCCTGTTCCTGGCGGGCGCCGGCCTGTTCAACATGCTCGGCAACCTGTCCATCCTACGCGCGCTCAACCCCATTCGCGGCATCATGTTCCTGTTCTCGCCCATCAACCACTCGGGCATCATGGTGCTCGGCTTCGTCTTCCTGTCGACGACCGGCGCCGAGGCGCTCTATTCGGACATGGGTCACGTGGGCAAGGCTAACATTTACGCATCCTGGCCATTTGTTAAGGCAGCCCTCATCCTTAACTATCTGGGTCAGGGCGCTTGGCTGCTCGCCAACAACTCCAATCCCCAGATGCTCGCGATGGACATCGTCAACCCGTTCTACATGATGCTTCCCGAGCCCCTGCGCCCCTTTGCCATCGTGCTTTCGGCCGTGGCGGCCATCATCGCCTCGCAGGCGCTCATCACCGGCTCGTTCTCGCTGGTATCCGAGGCCACGCGCCTCAACCTCATGCCGCACCTGCGCATCCACTACCCCAGCGACACCAAGGGCCAGCTCTATATTCCGCTCGTCAACAACATCATGTGGGTCGGCTGTATCTTCATCGTGCTGCTGTTCCAAAACTCCGAGCGCATGGAGAGCGCCTACGGCCTCGCCATTACCGTGACCATGCTCATGACCACGACGCTTTTGACGAGCTACATCGCCGGCATCCTCAAGCACAAGCTGGGTGCTTGCGTCTTCGCCCTGCTCTTTGGTGCCATTGAGCTGTGCTTCTTCGCTTCGTGCCTCACCATGTTCTTTGACGGCGGCTACGTCATGATCTTCCTGGCCGCGCTGCTGTTCGGCCTTATGTATGTGTGGCGCCGCGGCACCGCCATCGAGCGCACGCAAACGATCCTGCTGCCCGTCTCCAAGTACATCGATCAGCTCAACCGCCTGCGCAACGACGAGACCTATCCCGTGCTCGCTGACAATCTGGTATTTCTCACCAACAGCCCCGACCCGCTCACGCTCGACCGCGACGTGCTCTATTCCATCCTAGATAAGCACCCCAAGCGCGCCAAGGCATATTGGTTCATCAACGTGCATGTTACCGACGAGCCCTATACGCACGAGTATTCCGTTGAGACCTTTGGCACGGACTTCCTGTTCCGCGTGCGCTTGGACCTGGGCTTTAAGGTCAATCAGCGCATCAACGCCTACCTGCGCCAGATCGTCGGCGACTTGATGGCATCGGGCGAGCTGCCGCCGCAACATCACACCTACTCCATCTACGAGACGCGTGGCAACGTGGGTGACTTCCGCTTTTGTATGCTGCGCAAGATGCTTGCCCCCGAAACGGACATCAACCGCAATGACCACCGCGTGATGGCCATCAAGTACGCCGTCCGCCGCGCCTGCGGAAGCCCGGCACGTTGGTATGGTCTCGAGAACTCGGCCATCATCATTGAGTACGTACCGCTCTTTGCCCGCATGCGTCCGGCAGTCAAGCTCGTACGCACCCAGGTGCCGCTCGAGATCCTGATCGAAGAGGCCGAGGAAATGGAAGTCGACATCTTCTCGGACGACCTGGTCAACGGCAACGAAGCCGGCAAGAGTATGAACGTCGATCCCACCGAGCTGCTCGAGAGCATCGCCGATACGCCCGAGCAACAGCAACTCGACGGACTCGAGAGCGAACAACTCAACGACGCCAACTTCTAGCGACGTCACAAATCGACGACAGCGGCCCTGCATCTCACGGGAGACGCAGGGCCGCTTTGCATTGCAGTAAAGCTATCGGCTACGAACGGCGCGGCTCGGGAACCACGAGCCTATCGGGGCTCGCGCCCTCGGCATCCATCAGGCTCACGTAGCGAATCGACGGATCATCATACATCGCGTAGTAATAATTGCCCGTGCGCGCGCTAAAGCATCCGGTGTAGATAGTCTTCTCGAACTTGCCATCGCCCATCCTGGACGCCCCCTCAATCATCACCACGCCCTCGAGTGAACGGAACATGCGGACGACGTTTTCGGTCTCGCTCTCCTTTTGCGGGTAATTGGCATTGAGGTACGCCGCCTTTACAAAACGGCTCGGCGAATAGCAGTCACCCGGAATGCCGCGCATGCCGGCACCCGCGCCATAGGGCTTGAGCTCGGCGCCACGCCATGTCGCCGTCTGCGGAAAATCGCTTGTGGCCGTGATATAGGTGCGCAGGTTTTCCATGTGCCACGGGAAGGTGGGCTGATTGGCAAGGGTGTCGACCGGATCGTCGTATACATGCAGGCCGTCAGCCATCATCTCGACCACGATGCTACGCTGGCTGTCGCCGATAATCCAATGGAGCAGCGACACGCCCAGCCCCTCTCCGGCAGATTTGGCGACAATCACCGTATCGCGCAGCGCGGCCTCGACCTCGTCGACCGTCGAGAACGTCGCTGCCACCCAGAGGGGAAACTCGTAGGCCGCGATATTGGTCTTTCCATCAACCGGGCCCTCGGCATACTCGGCATAGCCGGGAAAGTTGAGCCCCGCCACAGCCAGACCCGCATCGTTACCGCAATCGAAAAACATGGGATAGTTCTTGTAATCGATGCACATACCGATCACCGCGTGTGCCGCTGTCGCGTCGTCGATAAACGAATACGGAATGTGAAACCCGCGCGGCATCACGCGAACCTGTTGGCCGTAGTCAAAGCTCCAGTCGAGGTTGCGTCCCAGATACATGTGGCCGGAATCATCGGTAAATCGAATACTCGTGCACATAGCGCCTCCTAGCCTTACGTTCTTGCTAAGCTTATTGTCACCAAACAAAAAGGCGCTAAACACAAAAGCCCGGACATGACAACAATGTCATACCCGGGCTATTCAAGCAGGATAAACTCAACCAAGTTAACCCCGCAGGTCGTCTAAGGGGTCAAAGTGCCGCAGATTGCCACGAAAGAGGAGCGAAGCGTACTTAAGGTACGCGAGCGACGATTGAGCGGCAAGGTGCGGTGCTTTGGTCCCCTTAGACCAACTTTCCTAGACAGTGGTCAATCATGTGTTGAATCATCTGCGCCTCGAAGCCCACAAAGTCCTGCTTGCGCTCGCGCATCTTGCCGTCGACGATCTGGTCAAAGGCAACCTTGCACTTGATGTAGCGCGTGGACTTGGTGACCTCCTCGTGCGTCAGGCAGCTCTCCTCCATCTTGCTGGCGCCCAGACCAAACACCAGACGGGGGTTGTAGAGCACATGGGGCTCGCCGGCATCGTCCAGGTAGACGCAGACCTTCTTGGTGACGCCAATCTGGTTGGCGGCAAGGCAGCCGGCATCGTCGAGCGACTTGATGGTATCGATCAGGTCCTGTGCCACCGACTCGTCCTCGACGGTCGCGACCTCGCAACGCTGGGACAGAATAGCCTCGTCGTGGCAGAGCTCTTTAATCATACGTTCCTCCATAGGGGTCGTTGTAACTGCTTAAGTATACGGTACCCACACATTTTCATACGGAAAATACCGCCCGTCCGCTACAAAGCGCCGAACATCAACATGTGAGGAACAGCAAGGTTGTAAAGGCGATATAGTGAATGAGTTCGTGTCAATCGGCCTAAACTCGGGGCCGAACAAGGAAAGGGTATGCATGGACGAACTTTTTCACGTCAGTGAGCGCAAGTCCACAATCGGGACCGAACTTCGCGCTGGACTGACAACATTCCTGGCGATGGCCTACATCATCGCCGTCAACCCTGCGGTGCTCTCGGGCGCCGGCATCGATGCGGGAGCGCTCGCCTGCGCCACTTGCCTGGGCGCCGGCATCATGACCATCTGCATGGGCATCTTCGCCAACCGCCCGCTCGCCTGCGCTTCGGGCCTGGGCATCAACGCCATGATCGCGGGCATCGCCACCACCATGTGCGGCGGTGACTGGCACGTGGCCATGAGCGTTATCTTCCTCGAGGGTATCGTCATCTTGCTGCTCGTCCTGTGCGGCCTGCGCGAGGCCATCATGGACGCCATCCCCGTGGTCCTGCGCCACGCCATCTCGGTTGGCTTGGGCCTGTTTATCGCCATGATCGGCCTGTGCGACGCCGGCATCATCACCGCTGGCGCCGGTACGCTCGTCGGCCTGGGCGACATCGCCTCCCCCACCTTTATCGTCGGCATCATCTCCATCGTCGTGACGGTTGCCCTGGCTTCCCGCAACGTGCCGGGCTCGCTGCTCATCGGCATCATCGTCGCCGTTATCGCCGGTATCCCGCTGGGCGTCACCCACGCCCCCGAGGGCCTCATCGCACCGCTCGACTTCTCGACCTTTGGCGCCCCGTTTGCTAGCACCGCCGATGGCAACATGGCCATCGTGAAGGTTCTGACCGACCCGATGCTGCTCGTCGTTGCCTTCTCGCTGCTCATGAGTGACTTCTTCGACACCATGGGCACAGCGATGGCCGTCGCCAAGCAGGGCGAGTTCTTGACCGAGGACGGCAATGTCGAGGACATCCGTCCCATCCTGGTCGTCGACTCCGTGGCCGCTGCTGCCGGTGGCTTTATGGGCGTCTCCTCCATCACCACCTTCGTCGAGTCCACCTCTGGCGCTGCCGACGGTGGCCGCACGGGCCTCACCTCCGTTACCACCGGCGTGCTGTTCATTCTCGCCGCGTTCTTCTCCCCCATCGTCACCATCGTTTCCAGCGCCGCCACCTGCGGTGCCCTGGTCTACGTCGGTTACCTCATGATGAGCGAGGCCTCCGAGATCGACTGGTCCGACGTGTCGCAGGGTTTCCCAGCGTTCATGATTGTCGCCGGCGTTCCCTTCACCTACTCCATCTCTGCCGGCATTGGCCTGGGCTTTATCGCCTACGTGATTGTCGCGCTCTTTAAGGGCGAGGCCGCCAAGATTAAGCCGCTCATGTGGATCGCAGCCCTTGCCTTCCTCGTCTACTTCTTTGTAGCGTAACGGCAAAGCTGCCAAAGCAGAACGCCAAAGCGCGGAGTCGCATCGAGCGGCTCCGCGCTTTTCTTTTAAGCCCAGGCAACGCACGGACGCGCGATATATTGCTTCCCAAGTTTTGGACATTTTACCCTCCAAACGGCACTACCGCCGGCTACATCCTGCAGATATGCTGGGCGTAATCGCATAGGCCCTATGAGGATGGGAGTAACCATGGCCGCCTTGTTCACGACCCCCAAGCGCAATGACAAAACCTCTGGAGCCCATTTTGTCGAGCCCGACGTG
>CAJMSG010000132.1:0-5364 GCA_905216105.1 uncultured bacterium
CAAACCATCGGCACGGGCGACGCCACGATCGACTCCCCCTATGACGCCGCTGTCGCCAAGAGCACGGTCATCGTGCCTTCCGAGGAGATCAAACCCGAGGAAAAGCCCGGCGAGACCAAGCCCGAGGGTTCCAAGTCCGAGGGCACGAAGACAACCAAGACCGTTGCAGTTGCAGCCACGGGAGCCAAGACCACCGGCAAGCTCGCGGCAACCGGCGACGCCTCGAGCGCAGCCATCGTGGCAGCCGCCCTTGCGGGAACAGCCGCCATCGCCGTAGGCGCCGTGGTGAGCCGCAAGCGCTCGTAAACACTTTTTCGCACGGGACGGGTGGATCGCGGCCCTTGCCTTCCTCGTCTACTTCTTCGTAGCGTAAGGGCAAGGCTGCAAAAGCTGAACAATAAAGCGCGGAATCGCCATGCGGCCCCGCGCTTTTCTTTTAGCGCCGGTCCCTGCGCCGGCGTGCGGCCTATTTCTCCCCCATTTTGGCCATTTTGCCCTCCAAACGGCACTACCGCCGGCAACATCCAGCAGATACGCTGAATCTAGTCGTATAGGCCCTATGAGAACGGGAGCAACCATGGCAGCCTTGTTCACGACCCCCAGACGCAATGACACTACCGCCGGAACCCATGTTGCCGAACCCGACGTTCGCCGTCGCATAGGACTCGCGCACGGCAGCTGGCGCCGCGTGACGCGCCGCATCGTCGCGGGCGCCGTGTGCGCGCTCACGGTGAGCTCGCTGCTCATGCCGAGCGTCTCGCTCGCAGCGGAATGGGTCAAGGTCGGCGGCAACAAGTACAACACCGCGGCGAGCGACGAGGCCGGTACCTGGTCGTGGGACGGCGCCGACGACTTGAAGCTCAACAACTATAACGGCGGCGAGATCCAGGCCGCAGGCAAGCTCAACGTGAATTACTCGGGAACCAACATCGTCACTGCCGAATGGATCGAAAGCATCAAGGTTTCTCATGGCACTAACGAGAATGCCGAGCTCAATATCCAAGGCGACGAGGGCGGCACGCTCAGCGTGACATCTACTGAGGACGCTATCCTCTCCACGGGTAATATCAACATCGACGGAGCCGGATCCGTCAACGCCACGAGCACTGGGTTTGATGCCATCAATGCCGGAGGTGATCTCGCTATCAAAGGTTCGGGCAACGTCAACGCCACGGGTGCATCGGATGGCATCAGGGCAAACGGCAATATCACGATTGACGACAGCGGAGCCGTCACCGCCAGGGCTACCAAGGACAAGGGCATTGGAGCCGACAAGAACCTCACCATCAAGGGTGGCGGGACGGTCGAGGCAAGCTCCGAGAAAGACGCTGCCGTCGAGGCCAAGGGCAGCCTCGCAGCCACAAATGCCTCCCTCAACGTAAACGGTGTTGAATATGGCGTCTATGCCCACAAGGGCATCACCCTCGATCATGCAAACGTGACGGTCCGTGCAAGTAAAGGCAGATACGGTGGCGCCAACGCCCTCTTCACCTACCAGGACGACATCGTCGTCAAGAACGGCTCCACCGTGGACGCGTTTGCGGAAGGCGAGGTTTCGGCTGCATTCTCCACCAGAAACGATCGACCCAACGAGAAGGGCGGCCACATCTACATCAGCGACTCCGTTGTCAAGGCCATAGCCCGCTATGTCGAGAACGGCGACGGCCCCATCCCCTACAGCGAAAACCAAGATGGCGAGACGAGGCGCGAACCCCAAGGCGAGAACATCGGCATCATCGCCCAGACCAGCGAGGGCATCACACCCGCAGTCATCTCGATCATCCGCAGCAAGGTAACGGCCGAAGGAGATACAGCGGCAATCTTTGCCCGTGCCATGAGCGCTGACGGCAAGACAATCGGCACCATCAAAATTGAGAACGCCGCCATCCAGACGCCCGAAGGCGGCAAGGTCATTGACTATCGCAAGCTCCGTGACGGCATCTACGAGGCAGGCCAAGCCATCGGCACGGGCGACGCCACGGTCGACTCCCTCTATATCAAAGCAGTCGCCAAAAGTACGACCATCGCACCTCCCGAGGTAGCCAAGCCGGAAGACCCCAAGCCCGACGAGACCAAGCCCGCAGAAAGCAAGCCCGCGGAGTCCAAGCAGAACCCCAAGCCTGAGGGCTCAAAGCCGACCAAGGCCGTTGCGGCTTCAACCACGAAAGCCAAGACTACCGGCATGCTCGCGGCAACCGGCGACACCTCGGGTGCGGCCATCGTGGCAACCGTCCTTGCGGGAACAGCCGCTATCGCCGCAGGCACCATGGCGAGCCGTAAGCGTTCTTAGACGCCTCTGCGCACATGGCAGCTCCCGCGAAGGCCCCGAGCCCCAGCACCGTTTAACAACGCCACCGCCGAGCTCCCCTCCGGCGGTGGCGTTTTCCATATGCGTCCGCAGGGGATGCACGAGATTGTCTTTGGTCTAGCCCAACCGGCATACGCTGGCGTGCGACAATTGGGGCTGCCGATATCACAACACTGAGAGAAGCCCGTCATGGAAGCGCATCAAAAGCAGATAACCGTTTATTCGAATCATACGGAAAGCGCGCCTGTCATCTACCTTCCTGTGGTCGTGGGCGACGGCAGCGAGGTTTATAAGTGTTGCCGAGAGCTCGACTGTCCGCCATTCGCCCTCGTCACCATTGGCGGGCTCGATTGGAATCGCGAGCTGAGCCCCTGGGCATGCGACGGGACCGTACGCGATGCCGAGCCTTTCGGCGGCCAAGCTGCCGATTTTCTTGATGAGCTGCTGAATCAGATAATCCCCCAGGTCGAGTCGTCGCTTCCTCAGCCGCCCACCTGGCGCGGCATTGCCGGTTACTCGCTCGCGGGCCTCTTCGCACTCTGGTCCCTCTGGCAAACCGACGCCTTTGACCGCGCCGCGAGCGCATCGGGGTCGCTATGGTTTCCCGACTTTGTCGACCGTGCCAGCACGGCCCCTTTTGCCGGCAGCCCGCAAGCCGTCTACCTGTCACTCGGCAAAAAGGAAACCAAGACGCCCAACCGCATGATGCGGCATGTACTCGACGACACACGCGCGATGGAAGTGTTGCTCGTCGAGCGCGGCATTCCAACAACGCTGGAGCTCAACCCCGGCAATCACTTTGCCCAAACCGACTTACGCATGGCCCGCGGCATCCACTGGATACTGACACATTAAAAATGGTGCCCACACGCATATACGCATGGGCACCATATCTTGTTTTAGCTGAACGCAGCTGCTACTCAGCAGCCTCCTCAAGCTCGGAGACATCAAACTCAAAGTCGTTACCCGGCAGGATGGCGTTGAGCACAATGCCCACCAGTGAGCCCACGGCAATGCCGGACAGCGAAATGGTCACGCCGCCCAGCTCCAGCACGATGGCACTGGCGGTGCTGTAAGCAATGCCGAGCGAAAGCACGAGCACCAGAGCCGCCACCAGCACATTGCGGTTGTTCTGGAAATCGACCTGGTTCTCGATGAGGTTGCGGACGCCCACAGCGCTGATCATGCCGTAGAGCACGAGCGACACACCGCCGATCACACACGCCGGCATGGCCGCAATGACAGCCGCGAACTTGGGGCAGAACGAAAGCACGATGGCGCAACACGCGGCAATTCGAATTACGCGCGGGTCGAACACGCGCGTCAGGGCGAGCACGCCGGTGTTCTCACCATACGTAGTGTTGGCCGGAGCGCCAAAGAGCGAAGCCAGAATCGTGGCAAGGCCGTCGCCGAGCAGCGTGCGATGCAGACCGGGATCGGCAATGTAGTTGCGCTCGCAAGTCGAACCGATAGCAGAGATATCGCCGATATGCTCGATCATGGTCGCGAAGGCCAGCGGCATGATGGTGATGATGGCCGTCGTGGCAAGACCGCTATCGAACTGCGGCCCAAAGAGTGCAAACACGGTGTTGTCCCACACGATGGGCAGACCGACCCACGGAGCGGCGGCAACGCCCGAGAAATCAACCTCGCCGAGCGCAGCCGCAACGGCATAGCTCACCACAACGCCCAGCAAAATCGGCACGATCTTGACCATGCCACGGCCCCAGATGTTGCAGATGACGATAACGGCAACGCCAATGACAGCCACAAGCCAGTTGGTCTGGCAGCTAGCAATAGCGGAACTTGCCAGGATCAAGCCGATGGAAATGACGATGGGGCCAGTCACCACCGGCGGAAAGAAACGTATGACACGCTTGGCGCCAAACGCGCGGAAGAGCGCCGCCAGCACCGGATAGAGCAGACCAGCACAAGCTACGCCCAGGCAGGCGTAGGGCAAAAGCTCGGTCTCGCCGTTGGGCGCGATTGCGGCATAACCGGCAATAAAGGCAAACGATGAGCCCAAAAATGCCGGCACCTTACCTCGCGACAGGAAGTGGAACAGCAGCGTGCCCAAGCCGGCAAACAAAAGCGTTGCCGATACCGAGAGGCCGGTGAGCACGGGCACCAGCACGGTGGCGCCAAACATGGCAAACAGGTGCTGTAGGCCGAGCAGGAACATGCGCGGGCGGCCGAGCGACGATGCGTCGTAGATGACATCGCTGACGGCGGGCGTCGAGGACTGGGACATGGATGTCCTTTCGAATGGAAGGGCGATCAGGCATATCGGATAACCTGCCCGAACGATACGATCCGAACCATTGTACGCGATGCGCCATGTCTCGCACGCGCCGTCACCTGCGAACGTTACCGCTATTTCCAAACGCGCTCGGCAACGCGCTTGACCAGCGCGATCTTTGCCCATTGCTCGTCCTCGGTCAGCTTGTTGCCAATCTCGCAGCTGGCAAAGCCGCACTGGGGCGACAGATACAGGTTCTCGAGCGGCACGTACTTTGCCGCCTCGTGAATACGCTCGACGATGGCATCCTCGTCCTCAAGCTCAGCGACCTTGGTGGTCACCAGGCCCAACACGACCTTCTTGCCGGGGGCAACATACTTCAGCGGCTCAAAACCACCGGCGCGCGGCGTATCGAACTCCAGGTAAAATGCGTCGACATCCTCGTTTGCGAACAGGTACGGTGCGATGGGGTCATAGCCACCCTCGAATGCATAGGTAGAGTGGTAGTTACCACGGCATACGTGCGTGTTAATGACCAGGTCGTCGGGCTTACCCTCGATGGCGGCGTTGTTGAGCGTCACGCCCAGCTCGCTTACCTTTTGCAGGTCGACCGGGCTCATGCCGGTCTTGGACACAAAGTCGGTATCGCAGTAGATGCCCCAGGTGCAGTCATCGAACTGGATGTTGCGGCAGCCTGCTGCGTACAGGTCGGCGATCACCGTGCGATAAGCGGCTGCAATGGCGTCGGCAAGTTCCTCATCGGTCTTATAGACAGCGCGCAGGCTCTCCTGCTGGCCGTCGCAGCGATCGAGCGTGA
>CAJMSG010000133.1:0-5359 GCA_905216105.1 uncultured bacterium
TTGTACGAGAAAGGACGCGTAATGAAGATCATTAAAGCTAAAGACTACGAGGATATGAGCCGCAAGGCCGCCAATATTATCTCGGCGCAGGTTATCCTCAAGCCCGACTGTGTGCTGGGCCTTGCCACCGGCTCCACCCCGATCGGTGCCTACAAGCAGCTCGCTGCTTGGTACGAGAAGGGCGACGTTGACTTTGCCGAGGTCAGCACCTACAACCTGGACGAGTATCGCGGCCTTTCGCACGACGATCCCCAGAGCTATCACTACTTCATGCGTGAGAACTTCTTCGATCACATCAACATCGATCTGAACAACACGCATGTGCCCGACGGTTCCAACCCCGACGCCGCCGCTGCCTGCTCCGAGTACGACAAGATCGTCGCCGCCGCCGGTTACCCGGATCTGCAGCTGCTCGGCATTGGCAACAACGGCCACATCGGTTTCAACGAGCCCGATGACCACTTCTCCAAGGGCACGCACTGCGTCGACCTCACCGAGAGCACCATTCAGGCCAACAGCCGCCTGTTCGACAGCATCGACGACGTTCCCCGTCAGGCCTACACCATGGGTACCCAGACCATCATGTATGCCCGCATGATCCTGGTCGTCGCCAACGGCGAGGCCAAGGCTCAGGCCGTGCATGACATGTGCTATGGTCCGGTTACGCCCGCGTGCCCGGCTTCGATCCTGCAGCTGCACACCAACTGCGTTGTCGTTGCCGACGAGGCCGCCCTTTCGCTCTGCGAGTAGCGCGAATCCTGCAGCTCGACATAGCCTTGCCTAAGGCCTCCGCTTTGCGGGGGCCTTTTTGCTATCCCTTTCCGCCCGCTTGACCAAAATCTTGCCGCAAGCTTGACGAATGCCGGATGCCCAACAGCTTGATTCATTCCATACCAGATTCTATGCAAAAATGCCACTAAAAGGTCGTAGACGGTAGCGGGTGCTAGGCGAGTTGAATGACATGGCTGAACCTTGTTCATCTGCGTTACACTGCCGCTTGGATGGGACAAGCTGACAAGCCATTTACCTGCTTAAAGACCGATTAGTCGGGGGATTAATAACAATCGGCCCTCGCTGTACGAAAACTTGCCGCTTGCGTACCAAAAGACAACCTAGAACACAAGGTCGCTCTATTCATAGCGCGGCTTGTATGGTCTTGCGGTTACAGTGTCCATACGGTCGAGTTGAGGAGCGGGCATGGTAAACGATTTGGGCAGTATGGACGATCTCGAGCTGATGCCGCTGGGCGGTGGCTATATGGTGCGACGCGAACGCTTGATGAATGAGCTTCTCGCCAAGGGCCGAAAGGCCGGCATCGTGGTTCTTTATGCGCCCGACGGGTTTGGGAAGACCTCGGTGCTGCTGCAGTACACCCATGAGGTTAAATGCGACCCGACGCGAGGCCCCGTGCGGATTATCGAGGCCGATCGCGCCATTGGGCGCGAGGTGTTTATGCAGCTCGAGGTGGTTACCGAAGAACTCAAAGACAAACCGCACTCCCTTATCGCGATTGATAATGTGCCAAACCTCGATCAGCACGATACCGAAGACCTCATCGACAGGATTCGCGGCCTGCGCGCTATGGGGATAGGGGTCTTTATCTCCTGCCGTCCTTCAAATCGTCAGCTGATTCATGGGCTGGGCGATTCGGTTAAGATCAATGCGCAGATGCTCAAGGTGCATGCCTATGAGTATTCGGCGTGGGCATCGGCGTTTTCGATCAGCACATCGCTCGACTTTTATCAGCTCACGCAGGGCGTGCCCGAGCTCGTTTCGGCATTGCAGACGGGTCTGTATGGCCAAGGCGACGTAGCCGGTCTGCTCGAAAACGAGATTGTCAACGTATATGGCGCGGCACTTGTCGATCTGGCTTCGCTCGACAATAATGCGCTGTTTTGCGTGGCATGTCTCATGATTTTGATGGGCGAGGGCGATATCGCAGAACTCGAGGCTTGTGGGGTGAGGCTGTCGATGGTCGACCAGTCCTACTTTGTACGCGACTATCCGATCTTTGGCTTGGATCCCGCCGAGCGGAGTTTTACGTGTCTGGGCACGGAGGATAACGGACGCTTGCGTTTGCGTAAGTTGGTGGCCGAGGTTCGCCCCGAACTTGTTCCGAGGGCGGCCCGGATTTTGCTTAAGGCGGGCCGATGCGATGCGGCGATGGGCCTGGCGGACGCCTTTTTGGACCGTGATGCGGTCCTTGAACTTGCTGGGCAGTATGGGGTCGATCTTGCTCTGACGGGGCACGGGGCCGATATCTGCCGAGCAGCGCTGGGCACGATCGATGCCGACGATCCGGCTCCAGAGCCAACGCCTGCCGAGGCGCTTGGCGTATATCTGGCAGCGGTCAGCGTGTCCAATACAAAGCTCGCTCGCTATATGGCATCGGTTATCGAGCGCGGGGGCGAACGGGCGGCCTGCGAAATAGACCCTGTTTCATGGAGGGTGGCCCAGACACTGACGGCTGTTTGCTATGGGGACAACGGGCTTGGGCTTCCTACGAACCTGGCCGTGCCAGAAATCGAGACATCCCATACCGCACTCGATATGTTGTCTGCGCATATCGAGGTCAAGCGCTGCCTGACCGAGCGGGGAGATGACGGCGGCGTTCTACAGCAGCTCAAAACGAGCAAGGCCTACGACTGCGAGCTCGACATCGCGGGGATTGTTATACGGGCCGATAGCATGCTGGTGGAGCTCTTTGACGGGTCGTTTACGGGAACCGACGAGCGCGACGACGAGATGACGGTGGTGCGGAAGGCGCTCGACGTGCGTGGGCTTAAGGCGATGGCTACCTGGGTGCGCATGGTGTTGGCGGCACGGCGGCTCCTTTCCGGCCTGCCGGTAACCGACGACGCGGCGTTCAACGAGCTCGATCGTTTTGCCGTGCGCATGCGCGACAACCAGATTCAGCTGTTTGGCCTGTTGCTAGAAGGCTGGCAGTCGCTGGCAGAGGGACGGCCGGTTAATGCAAAGTTCCGTGCGGTCCAAGTGCTCAAACTTGCCGAGGAGTCGATTGCGTACATGCGCGATAACGCATTGCTGCTGGAGCGCGCGGCGTATCTGCGTAACACCTCGATGGTTTCGGTACGCGAGGAAGCGGAGTTGCTCGATATAAGCCAGACGCAGGTTGGTGGAGCGGAGGCCTGGATGGTGGCGCTGCATTTGGCCTGTGCGGGCCGAGACAGCGATCTTGCGGCCTGGATGTCCATGAATCGTGCGGGGATTCTGGAGCCATCGTATCGGCTCTTTGCGCGCCTTGCCATGCATTGTCTGGGCGAGCCGGCGACCAGGATTCGCAAGAAGCTTCCCGTGCGCGAGCTGTCGCGGTACTCGCTGCGCGACGATTTGGAAGGGGAGGGCGAGCGCCTGTTCCAGGCCGGCGAGGTTGAAGCCGTTGATACCATCGACCATATCGAGATTCGCATGTTTGGTGCGTTTCGCGCCGAGCGCGACGGGTTTCCCATCACGGACAAAATGTGGCGCCGCAAGAAGGCGGCGACACTTGCTGAGCGGCTTGCACTGGGCATGGATGCGCTCGTCGATCGTGAGACGCTGGCCATGGAGCTGTGGCCCCATGCCGAGTTCAATAGCGCCCGCAATAACCTGTACTCGACGATATCGCGCTTGCGGTCGGCTTTGGGACCGACGCCGGATGGCAAGTCGTGTGTGCTCATCCAAAATGAATGCATCGGACTCAACGGCGACTACGTCAAGACCGATGTACGGCTGTTTGACCAGATAAGCCGCGAGGTTTTGGGAAATCGCACGGGTGCGCGCGGGCCCCATTTAGTTGAGCTGTGCCTTAAGATTGAGCAGCTTTATGCCGGACCGTTGTATGTTCCCAATGGCTGTAACCCCACCTACTTTTTGCGTATGCGACGCATTATGCAGTCAAAGTACATCGATTGCATGATTAAGGGAGCAAATGCCGCCCTAGAAGAAAACGACCTGCAGTCGGCGATTTGGCTGGCGGAGTCGGGGCTTCGGCAGGAAACGGCGCGTGAGGATATGGTGCGCTGCGCCATGCGCGTCTACAGTGCGGCGGGGCGGCGGCGCGATATCGTCGAGCTGTACAGCGGGCATATGCACCACCTGAGGGAGCAGGTCAATGGCGTGCCCGAGCCCGAGACGCGGCGTCTATACGAGCGCTTGGTGGAGGGGCGGCTCAACCGCGTGCTGGTCGAGCGATAAAAAACGGGCGCCCGAAGTACTTGGGCACCCGTAAGCTTGCTATGTGTTGGCTCGCCGGATCATTGGCTCTTAGACGAGCTTGATCTTCTCGATATCCTTGCGCGAGGACTCGCGATACAGCGAGAACTTGCGGCCGATGACCTGGACGACCTCGGCGTGGCAGCGCTCGGCGAGCTCTTCGGCGGCTTCGCGGGCGGAAAGACTGGAGCCATCGAGCACGGAGCACTTAACGAGTTCGTGCTTCTCCAGGTAGGCGACCGTCTGCTCGACGGTGCCCTCGTTGACATCGGACTTACCGATGATGATGGCGGGGTTGAGATGATGGGCCATGCTGCGAAGTTGCTTGACCTGGGCTCCTGTCAGTGCCATGGGTTCTCGCTTTCTATGTATGGGGCGCCCCGCGACGGGGCCTTAATCTACGTGAGCTGTCCCACGATAGCGCAGGAACGGCGCGGTGTGGAGCGCGTTTGCCCAGTTCAAAAAGAATGCGGATGCCGAGGTGATGGGCAGTGCGGGCTGTGAACGGGCTACGAGCGGGATTCAGAGACCGGTTCCCATGCAATAAACGCCCAGCGAACCTTACGGATATGGTCGAGCATATAGCGCCCCTGCGGCACGCCCTTGGAGCCCGGCTCGCCGGCATGGGGGTTTTCGATCATGTGCTGAGCGATATAGTCGCGCAGGCGGTCGATCTTATCCTCGTTGCCATGCTCGAGCATACGGGAAAAATCCGCCACGCCTGCCTCAAGGCTATCGAAGGTATCGCGACGAGGCGATTCAAAGTATGTAACCTGCGGCAACGCACCCATCTGAATGAGGATGTTGAAGGCGTACACAAAGCCATTGCTGCAGGTAACCGAGGCGCCGATAGCGTTCATCAAGTGCAGATCATAGCGCGGGCTGGAGTTGGCGACCATCGTGACAGCACAACGCCGACGAGCCGTACGGTCGAGCTTGGCAAGCGCACCTTTTAGATCGGTCGTCGTAACTGACCGACTGGCAAAGGCAACATCCACCGCTTTCGCGACCGGTCCAACCAAATCCCAATCATCATCCCAAGCAAGCTCAAGCGGCGTAATGCGATTCTCGAGCCCATAGTACTCAATGCCAGCATCAAGCGTGCCCAACATAGCAGGGGAAAAGTCAGCAGCAATCACAGGAT
>CAJMSG010000134.1:0-5215 GCA_905216105.1 uncultured bacterium
AGCTCGACTGTCTCTGTTTCCTGGAATTTCATGCTGTCCGCCTTCCGATTCTATTCTACCCATATTCTAACCATTTTGCTAACCATGATGGTTAGCAAAATGGTTAGAAATGACGACTTTACCGTGTCGCTCGTTGGGATTGTGCCAAGGACGTTCGCCATGCCGGACGAAAGCGCGTCCAGTTCTCTAGTCGAACGAGACGAGCTCAAGGAGAACCTGCTTCTTGCAAAGTAGATTTTGAGCGTTGCACCCTGTTGCATGGCGTTATAAGGCACCTGGATCGCTGCCAGAATGCCCATATTTCGAAAGTGCGGGGAAAAATGAGCAACCCCCGACCACAACCCGATTTTTGCGAACAAAACTGCAGGTCGCTGAAGCGTAAAACCAGGGTCTGGTCGCCAGATCTCGGTTTTTCCCCGCACTTCCGGAATCGCAAAACGGAAGTCCGCGGCAAATTCCCAAACCCCCGAGCACACCGCCCTTTTCAAGCAAAGAAATCGCAAGTAGAGGCTTTGCCGACTTCTCTCGTGCATGGCATGCTCTGATTTTGCCGCATACTACCGGATACAGCCCCTCTCTAGGGCCTGTGGAACGGGCGCATGGCAATTGCCTTCCATTCAATCGGTAAGTAAAATTGAGACATGATTACGCTTGTCGACATATCCGCTGCTGTTTCTCGTGTGCTGTCTCGTTACGACGTCCGCGAGGCATATCTATTTGGCTCCTTCGCCCGTGGCGAGCAAACGCCAGATAGCGATATCGATTTGCGTCTAGTCTGCGGTGAAACAATGACGTTCGGCACACTATACGAACTCTCCCTTGAGCTCGAAAAAGAGCTCGGGCGAGATGTTGAGATTGTCACCAACCCTCCCGAGCATATGCGTCCTGCATTCCGCAAGAGCATTGAAAAGGATGAGGTGCGTCTCTTTAAGGCGGCGTAAACGGGACGAGGAGCTTTTCCGGAGTATCCATGGAACGATATTAGGGGCTTTCGAAACTTCGTAGCACATGGATATCGAGAAGTAGTTCGATCCCTCGCCTGGAAAGTTATCGTCGATGATATTCCCGAGCCAGAGGAAGCGTTGCGTATTTTCAGGCAGCGCCAGAGCTGATACATCCAGAGGCCGGGCGGGTTTACTGACTGCATTTAACATGTTCCCTCGGCTTTGGATACTAAAACTCATAAACTTGTGAAGGGCGAGGCGCGCGTGGCGCGCGGCCACGGCCCGCCTTTCCGGTGCCATTCCGACCGCTCTGCGGAACGCACGCCACGATAGCCGCCCATCTACTACGTTTGGCCGGCATCCCCCGACCATTCCGTTTTCGTTAATAATAAAACCGCAGGTAGACGGCCTGCGGTTTTTGCGAAATCCGGGATATGGTCGGCTGGTCGGGGTTAAACGTAGTAGATGGGCCGGTTTCGTGGCGTTGCGTCTCCGGAAGCCGCGAAATTCGCCTTGGTACAAATTCCGGTACGAAGAATGTCGATTCGAGCGTCCGCAACCGTTGCGGCCGGTAACGTCGATACCCCAAAAAATGCGTTATGACCCTCGGAAACCGTTCATTCCGTTAAGTTGCGTCGCCTTGCGATCACGGCCCCTGTCTAGTTAAGATTCGAAAGAGGGTGTCTTTGGATGCGCCGCTTTAATTACTAAAGATATAGCAGCTATAGTGTGCCTTAACTCGTCCGTTAACCAATTGCTCTTGGCTCGGAAGCATCAACATGGCGCTCGAAGGCACCTCAAATCGCTGACAAAATGCCTATATTTCGGAAGTACGGGGAAAATTAAGCAAACCCCGAGCACAACCCGATTTTTCCCAACAAAACCGCAGGTGGAGGCTTTGACGTATCCCGGCGTGGTCGACAAGTCTGGAATTTGCCGCATACTTTCGGATTCGACATTCTTAGAAGCCGGTATGAACTTGGAATCGGTTCCATTCGCCCTCTCGATCTTTCAGTACAAGTATCGCTCTAACGATAGTATGTTAGACTATCGTTAGAGCGATACCCGTTAGGAGGCTCACATGGAGCTGTGGCATGGTTCCCAGAAGATTGTTGAGGTTCCCCAGTTTGGCCTGGGAAAAGTCCATAACGATTATGGGCAGGGGTTCTATTGCACGGAAAGCCTTGACCTTGCAAAGGAATGGGCATGCTCGGGAGATGCTGATGGCTTTACAAATCGATACGAACTCGATATGGCAGACCTCAAGTTGCTCGACTTACTATCGCCGCATTATTCAGTTCTGCATTGGATAGCGTTGCTCGTTGAGCATCGTTCTTTTCGCAAGGACACCGCCATCGCCGTGGGGGCATGCGAATATCTCCACGATTATTTTCTGCCCGACACCGACGCTTGCGATGTGATTAGAGGATGGCGTGCGGATGACTCATACTTTAGTTATGCCAGGGCGTTTGTAAACAATACGATCACCGTCGAGCAGCTGGGTCGTGCCATGAAGCTTGGCAACCTGGGGGAGCAGATTGTGCTCAAAAGCGAGCGCGCTTTTAAGAGCGTTCGTTTTGCTGGATTTGAACGTGCGCCTCAAGCTCAGTACGGCCCATTGGCCAAGGAGCGAGATGAAGCGGCAAGGGGGCAGTATCGGGAGCTACTTTCCGAGAATCCGTTTGAGGGAATCCGCATCTTCGACATCGTTCGAGAGGGGATGACAGTAGATGACCTGCGCATACAGTGAGATGTATCTCGAGGACGCCATGAGAACGCTGGGCGAGGCAGTCGATTTTGCCCTCTGTGACCAAGGCTTGAATCCAGCCGAGCTGACGGCGATCCTATCGAACGCTCTTGAGATAAAACAGTTTGAGCGCGGAATGCCACGTGTTATCTGCGGCATGTCGGGCGACGAACTTGCGCGCGAAATTATCGCCCGTGCGGGGCTAAAGCCCGCCGAATGCAGGGAGATCTATCCATTCGACCGTTCCCCGCAATACTGGGCGGGCTGGGTTTTGGCCTATACGCAATGGGCAAGCTGCCTGGGCTTTAGCGACCTATTCGAAGTTGCTCCGTTCGATTGGGTCATTGGATCATACCATCCGCTCCACGAAGCCCTCGAAGACAAATTTGCTGGAATTATCATCGAAAAATGGAACAAGGCTCAAGCAGACAAAAAGGGCCTCAAGGCAGCACGTAAGGCGGCCGGACTAACGCAAAAACAGCTCGCCACCCAATCGGGAGTTAAACTTCGCGCTATACAGCTCTACGAGCAGAACCAACTCGACCTGCGCCGTGCATCGGTCTCCTCGACATTGGCGCTCGCAAACACCCTAAACTGCGCTATCGAGGACCTCGTCTGGCAACCAGTTGATCTAGAGTACAACTCGAAACCCTGTTCATCCGAGAATATCAAGACTGAGAGTATTGCTGTTTAACTTTCCTTTACGTACGTATTTATAGGGAACTATAATACGTATTAGAGACAGATTTTAAGGGAGGTTGCTATGGTTGCCGTGATAGACAAGAAACTCGTTTTCGGACGCGAACAGGTACTGACCTCGACGCAGGCAAGCAAAAATTTTGGCGAAGCGAGGCGTCGCGCTCGAAGGGAGCCGCAATTTGTCTCAGACAGGAACGATGGCATCGATACTGTTATCGTCGGCTTCGACGAATTCGAGGCGATGGCGGTTGAACTCGAACAGCTCCGAGAGGAGCGCCTACACGCCATAGCAGCTGCAAGGCTCGCACGGGGCGACGCTGGTTCGAATCGCAAGGGCATCCCGTTCTCCGATACCGTGGGACGTGAGAGGTTCGAGGCCATGCTAGAAGCCGAGGCGACCGATCCCATTTCCGATGAGGAGCTGTTCGAGTGAACGTGGCTAGGTTTAAGGTCGAGTTTTACGACAAGACCGCCGAGAAAGAGTATCTGTCACTCGATGGTTCAGTTCGCGCTATGGTGGACAAAGGTATTGCGCGTCTTGCACTTCGGGCCGATGAAATTGGCAAGCCACTTTCGGGCCTTCTTGCAGGTTGTCGGGAACTTAAGTTTCGCACAGATGGCATTCGCGTAATTTATCGCATCCGCGATGGGCGCGTCGAAGTAGTTCAAATCATCGCAATAGGTGCAAGGGACAAGGGCAAGGTTTTCGACCTGGCATCTAAACGCTTGGACAGCGATGACTGATTGCCTCAAGAAAAATCTATTTACGTTGCATGGTCGAAATGCTCGGGTTAAACGCTCGGATTCAGCCAGCAGAAGGACGGCGCGATGAAAACGTTAGATTCAACGACACGGCCTGATAGTTATTGCTACAACTATCCTGAAAGCATGACTTTTGACGACTGTACAGCACATGCAACCGACCCTATCGCGCCGAAAGCACCCCGCACGTTACCCGATGATCCGGACAGCACCACTTTGATCGACGAGGCCGTTCGGCTGACCATTGCGGACATGCCCAACGCGCTCAGGCTCTTGGAGAACTCATGATGGCGGCTGTTGGAGGGCAAGGGATTCCCGTCGCGCCGCTCGTGCTCGACGATGCCGAATCGCTCGAAGTCATGGCCGCGGCCGTGATGCGCCTTCACGGCACGCTGATGACGGTCGGGCGCTGCTATACGACCGACGCCACGGGCGACCGGGCCGCGCATGAGCTTGGACGCGTCGAGTCTGTGCTTGCGGGTGCATTCTGTACGATATTCGGCCAATCGCCGGCCGATCGATTCGCGGACATCTTTGACCAGGCCACCTACGTGGCCGAGCACATGGTCAAGGACCACATCTTCGAGGACGGCAACAAGCGCACCAGCCTTGTCTTTGCGTTGTCCGTCTTAAGGCTCGCCGGCGCTCCGGTCGTGCTGTCCGACGCCCCCGAGCCCAAAGACAACCAGTACTACGCCTGGATCCAGGACCTCGTTTCCGGAAGCCACGCGACCAGCGAACTCGCCGAAGAGCTTCGCCGCGGTTGCGTTGCGGACACGATCGACCCGTCGCGCGTATAGAATCTAAGCATCCGCACGCCGGTTATTGAATGGATTGGACGCCACATGGAAATCCCCAGCACCCTGTGCAGCAATGTCTACGACTTTGCGTTTTGCCCCGAGCCCTGCTACGACCGTCTGGCCGACCTCGCCGATCCCGAGGACTGGGGTCCCAGCAACCGCATCCTCAAAAACTACCTGTCGTTCTCGTTTAGCCGCGCGGTGTTTTTGACCGAGCGCGACGTGGACCAGACCGCTCCGTCCAACCTGCCACTGGTGTTCGA
>CAJMSG010000135.1:0-5149 GCA_905216105.1 uncultured bacterium
CTCGCAGCCGTGCTGCAGCAGGTACTCGGCAGTCTCGGTGCCCACCAGGCCACCGCCAATGACGGCGACGCGGCCCGTAAGCTCCACCTTGCCAGCCAGCACGTCCCAGCTCGAGACGACCTTGTCCGAATCGGCACCCGGAACGGGAATGACCACGTCGTGTGCGCCCACGGCCACGATCGCGGCGTCGGCGGCGTTGAGGTCCTCAGCGGTAGCGGCATGGTTGAGCTCGACCTTCACGCCCAGGCCAGGCAGAATCTTCTCGTAGTACTCAACGGAGCGCATGATCTCGTCCTTGCGCGGAGGCGCGGCCGCCAGCACAATCTGGCCGCCCAGATGGTCGCTCGCCTCGTAGACGGTCACATCGTAGCCGCGCTTGGCCGCCACGCGCGCGGCCTCCAGGCCGGCAATACCGCCGCCTACCACGGCGATCTTCTTGTCGCCCTCGCCCGGCTTGATGGCGATGGTCGCCTCGTCGCCGTTCTCGGCATTGAGCACGCACGAGATGTACTTGCGATTTTGAATCGCGTCGACGCAGCCCTTGTTGCAGTTGAGGCACTCGCGGATGGGCTCGCCCGTGGCGGCCTTCAGCGCAATGTCGGGGTCGCACATGAGCGAGCGGCCGTAGGCGATGATGTCGGCGGCGCCGTCTTCCAGAATCTTCTCGCCGGCCTCGACCGAGACAACGCGACCGACGGTGGCCACCGGCACGGAGACCAGAGCCTTGACGCGCTCGGCCACGGGCAGCGTCCAGTTGTAGGGCATGGCACCCATGGGCGGAATGGTGTCGCCCATGTTGCCGGTGTGGTTTGCCTGTGCGACCTGGATCATATCGATGCCCGCGCCCTCGAGCAGCTTGGCGAACTCGCAGGCCTCATCGGGCTGCAGGCCGCCCTTGCCGCGCGGCGTGCCGTCGGGGTTCTCCATGATCACGGGGAGCTTGTACTCCACCATCAGCTGCGGCGCGGCTTCCTTAATGGCGGCGACGACCTCCAGCGCGTAGCGAACGCGGTTCTCGAACGAGCCACCGTACTCGTCGGTGCGCTGGTTGAGGATGGCCGAGCACAGCGAACCCACCAGACGGTCGCCGTGGACCTCGATGGCGTCGATCCCGGCCTGCTGCGCGCGAGCGGCCGAAGCGGCGATGGCCTCCTTGATCTGGGTGAGCTGCTCCACACTGGCCTCGTTCACAAAGTGCTGCATGTCGTGGTGCAGCTTGGCGTAGGCCTGGTTGCGAATCTCGTTGGACTCGGCCATCTTGGCGGCAAAGGTCTCCTCGTCGCCGGCGGCCTTGGCCTCCTGCGCGGCCTTGGCGGCAGCCATGGAACCCATGACCATGCGGCCGACACCGGGCACGTCGTACTCGGGGTGGAACAGCTGCAGCGCAACCTTGGCGCCGTGCTTGTGGACGACGTCGGCCAGGGCCTTGAACGTGGGAATCTGGGCATCGGTCGCCAGCTTGGGCGTGGGGCTCGCGGTCATAACGGGAGCGACATCGCCGATGACGATGTAGCTTACGCCGCCACGGGCCAGGCGCTCGTAAAAAGCCAGGCTGCGCTCGCCAATGGAACCGTCGCGCTCCTCGTAGCCGGTGGTAAGCGGCGGGAACATAATGCGGTTCTTGAGCTCAAGGGGGCCAACCGTAATGGGCTGGAGCAGCTTAGTGGCAGGTGCGGTCATGGACATTCCTCTCTTGTAGGCGCGGCGGCGATGATGCCGCGTAGTTGTCTAGAGGATATGGCATGGGAATACAACAGCGCAACGGAAATCGGCGGATAGCAGGTGGCGGCAGGTGGATGGGGCGGGGCGGCCCGTCGGTTTGTCTCAATCTGTAACAGTTACTCAGCAAAAACGGGTCTTACTGTTACAGATCGAGATTTTGTTTGGGGGGCTGAGAATTGGACCGAAAACACGGTCCCGGAATAACAAAAAAGCTCGCCGGCTAGGCCGACGAGCTGCAAGTTCTTGGTCGCGGGGGCAGGATTTGAACCTACGACCTCCGGGTTATGAGCCCGGCGAGCTACCAGACTGCTCCACCCCGCAATGTCTGGGCGCCTCATGTGCGCAAGAAAGAATATTACGTGGGAGTTCGGTAAACGGCAAGGAAAATCTCGTAGAGCATAATTCCTTCATATTTAAACCCCTCAGTCCATATCACTGTAACCGAATCGCAGCCGAGCACTGTCGGCGGCGCGTATACAATGGTGCGCGTCCTTTTACGCCGACACCTGGAGTAGACATGCTGCTCGCTATCGATATGGGAAACACGCAGACGGCCATGGGCCTGTTTGACGGAGACGAGCTGGTGCAGTCGTGGCGTATGCCCACCGACCGCTCCTATACCGCCGACGAGATCCACGTGCGCCTGATGGGCTTCTTTAAGATGTACGACCTCTCGCTCGGCGCGGTCGACGCGATCGCCTTTGCCGGCGTGGTGCCACAGCTCTCGCGCGAGTGGCACGCCGTGGCCAACCGCATCGCGGCAGACGTCATCGTCATTGGGCCGCAGACGGCGGCCGTAACCAAGCTGCGGGCGGCGCGCCCCCAGGCCGTTGGTGCCGACCGCATCGCCAACGCCGTCGCTGCCGAAACCTTCTACGGCGCCCCGGCAATCGTGGTGGACTTTGGCACCGCAACCAATATCGACGTCATCGACGAGGACGGCTATTACATTGGCGGAGCGATTGCGCCGGGCATCCGCATTTCGATGGACGCGCTCGCCGCCCGAGCCGCCAAGCTCGCCAGCGTTCCGCTCGAGGCGCCCGAGCACGCCATCGGCCGCGATACCGAGGAGTGCATCAAGGTCGGCGCCGTAACAGGCGCTGCCGCCATGGCCGAGGGCCTGGTCGCGCGCATGAAGCGCGAGCTGGGGCGCGAGGACGCCACCGTTATCGCCACGGGCGGCCTCGCCAGCATCGTCGCCGATTCGACCGACGCCTTCGACGTAGTCGATGGACAGCTCACCATCAAGGGTATCTGCGAAATCTACCGCCGCATGCAGAAGCTGGGGTAGGACGGGGACCTAAGTCGAGCACGCCCGATGCCACAGTCCCCGCAAACGTTCGCCAAGCCTATTCCTCAAAATTGAAATTTTTTCAATTTTGAGGAATAGGACCGAGGTGCTACCCCGCAGTCACGCAAAGCCCTCCCCGGCACAGGCCGAAGAGGGCTTCGTTGTCATCGTTATCTTTGGGCGCAGTCGCCTCGCGTTACAGCCCGCGAATGCGCACGGCCTCGGGCGGAAACTCTTGCTCGCCGGCATCGGTCTTAATGGTCGCACGACCCCAGATGTCCAGGCCCGCAAACACACCGACCGCAAGCGGCAAGCCGTTGGGCGACACCGCCGCGACCTGACGACCCAGCAGCGGCACCATATCGAAGTACTCACCCAGCACCGGGGCCAGCGGGCCGGCAGCGCCCTGTGGCGTGTTGGCAACAACCGCCCAGGCGTCAACGCGAGCGAGTACTGCCGCGGCCAGTGCCTCGACCAGCACCTCGTCGGCCACATCCACACCAAGCTCGCCCAGCGCCGCGCGCTCAATATCCACCGTCACGGCACCGAACATGCCCGCGGCACCGGCACCGCCGTTGACGGCGACGCGCGCGAGCGACGTCTCAAACGCAGGCGCGCCGCACACGATGTCACTCGGCCACTGGATGCCAACCTTGCCGGCAAGCCCCAGACCCGGCGTTGCGGCCGTGCCCGCGAGCGCGTCCATCATGCCCATTGCGGCCACAAACGGCAGGCCGTGGAAGGCGTGCATGTTCACATCGGGACGCGCGACCAGCGAAAACGTCAACGACGCCTCGCCCGCGCTCCACGCGCACCAGCCCGCAGACACACCCTCGCGACCCGCGTCACGCGCCGCATCGAGCTCGGTACCGGCGGCAACAGCATTCATCTCGATCATCTACATACGCCCCAATTCGCCCACGATATGGCCCACGCGATCCTCGGGCTCCTTGACCTCGACGCCGTTGTAGCGGAAGAACCGCGCCGGGTCGTGCATCAGGTCCTCGAGCGGCACCAGCACAAAGTCGCGCTCGCCGATCAGCGGATGCGGCAGGCGCAGCTTCTTGCCGCCATGGGTCTCGCCGTCCATCCACAGCAGGTCCAGGTCGATGGTACGCGGGCCGTTGGCCTTGGCCTTTTTGGAACGGTCGCGGCCCAGCTCGGCCTCGATCTTCATAAGCTCGTCGAGCAGCACCAGCGGCGCCAGCTCGGTCTTAATCTCGATGACGGCGTTGGCAAACGCGTCCTGGCGCGTCTCGTAGGCCGGCTCGCTCTCGTAGATGCGCGAGCAGTTGGACACGCAGGTGAGCGGAATCTCGGCAATCATGTCGCGCGCAGCGCGGATGTTGTCGCAGCGATGCCCCAGGTTGGAACCCACGGCCACAAACGCGCGGCGCGGCTGCGGCTTGGCAACGGCCCAGTAACCGTTCAGGAACTGCGCAAAGCCCACGACGTCGTGTACGCGCACGATGTTGGCGCCGGCCTGGATGGCGCCCAGGCACACACCAAACGTGGCGGCATCGCGTGCGGCGGCCTCGGTCACGCCCGAGACGGCGCCCACAAAGCGCTTGCGCGACACGGCGCACATGAGCGGATAGCCCAGCGACGCCATCTTGGCGGTCTCGCGCTGGATGACGATGTCTTCGTTGGCCGTCTTGCCAAAGCCCGGGCCGGGATCGATGCAGATACGGTCGCGCGACACGCCGGCATGGATGAGCGTACGGGCCTGGTCGGACAGAAAGCCCATGACGCGGCGCATGATGGGCGCAGAATCGGGCAGGGTAAAGCGGCGGAGCTGCGAGGTGGGCACATAGGCTTCCTCACGGCGGGCACTGCGGCGCATCATGGCGGCCAGGTGGTCGCTAGGCTCCGGTGTGGCCTGGACGGGTGCGGGCGTGGCCTCGGGCGCGGCGGTCTCTGCGGCAGGGGCATCCTGCTCGGCAGCCGGCGTCTCTGGCTCGGCAACAGGCTCGGGCGCGGGCTCCGGTTCGCCAAACGGCAGCGAGGGTTGCACCACACCGCCCGGAAGTTTGGCCTCCGTCTTGGGTTCGCCCAGCAGCTTGCCGCGACGGCGACGGGCCGGCTTCTCGGCCTCGCGCGCGGCCTCGGCAGCCGCTTCGCGCGCCTTCTCGGCAA
>CAJMSG010000136.1:0-5102 GCA_905216105.1 uncultured bacterium
TACAGCCGCGAGGTGCTGCTGCACCGCGTGTGGGGCTTTGAGTACTGCGGCGGCACGCGTACCGTCGACGTGCACATTCGACGCATCCGTTCCAAGGTGGGCCCGCAGATCGCGGCGCACATCACCACCGTCCGCGGCGTGGGTTATCTGTTTAAGGACTAGGGTTCCACCACAAAGGGGACAGGCACCTTTGTGGTGGTTTTGACGCAGGTACGGGTTCCTCTCGAATCTGCACCAGAACTTAAGCCTTCCTAAAAGATTGCGTTCTCATACACGTGCACCCGCATATTGGGGTACAACTCATCGTGAACAATGATGGCCCGCCACGTGTTTGGCGGGCCTTTGGTTATTTGACGAAAGGATTGCAGCTATGAGCGAGAACGATTCCCAGCGTCCCCAGGATGCGGGCCACGCCGGCGAGACTCAGCAGCAACCGCGCGTGCAGGTGGAGTCGACGCCTGCCGACGGCAACATTCCCTACGTGCAGGCCTACGACACGCAGACCGGCAAGCCGCTGGGCGGCCAGCAGGTTGTAAACAAGCACACGGTGGTCAAGACCAAAACCAAAAAGCTGCCGATCTTTATTACGGCACTCGCCGGCTGTGCCTGCGGCGCCCTGCTGGTCATTGCGCTCATTATGAGCGGTACGCTCGATATCGGCGGCGGCAGGAACGCCGTGACGGCGGGTGCTTCGGGTTCATCGACGCAAAAGATCACCATCGACTCCGAGGACACCACGCTGGCCGAGGCCGTCTCTGCCAAGGCCCTGCCCTCCGTCGTTTCCATCACCGCTACTTCGAGTGGCAGCCAGAATGGCTCGCTTTCGCAGTCTGCCGACGAGTCGGATAGTTCGGGCAGCGTCGGCTCGGGCGTTGTGCTCGATACCGAGGGCCACATCCTCACCAACAACCACGTGGTCGATGGTTACGACCAGTACGTGGTGACCATGGACGACGGGACCACGTACGA
This sequence comes from uncultured bacterium, assembly GCA_905216105.1. GTDB lineage: Bacteria > Actinomycetota > Coriobacteriia > Coriobacteriales > Coriobacteriaceae > Collinsella. The sequence continues at coordinate 970 of CAJMSG010000136.1, forward strand.
GGCCGAGTTCGTGGGCAACGATGCTTCGAGCGACCTGGCTGTCATCAAGCTCAAGGATGCTGACGCCTCCAAGCTCACGCCGATTGAGATTGGTGATTCCTCCAAGCTCAACGTGGGCGAGTGGGTCATGGCGATCGGCTCGCCGTTCGGCAACGAGCAGTCTGTCTCCACGGGCATTGTGTCGGCGCTGTATCGCTCCACGGCCATGAGCTCTACCAACGGTAACACCATCTATGCCAACATGATCCAGACCGATGCCGCCATCAACCCGGGCAACTCCGGCGGCGCGCTCGTCAACGACAATGGTGAGCTGGTGGGCATTAATTCGCTTATCGAGAGCTATTCGGGCTCCAGCTCGGGCGTGGGCTTTGCCATTCCGGTTAACTACGCCAAGAACATTGCCGACCAGATCATCGACGGTAAGACGCCGGTGCACCCGTACCTGGGCGCCACGCTTTCGAGCGTCAACGCGCTCAACGCCCGCACCAACAAGCTGAGCACCGATAGCGGCGCGTATGTGGCGAGCGTCGTTGAGGATGGCCCTGCTGCCAAGGCCGGCATCCAGGAGGGCGATGTCATTACCAAGCTGGGCGACGACGAGATTACGAGTGCCGATGGCCTGATCATCGCCCTGCGCAGCCACGAGGTGGGCGAGAAGGTCGAGATCACGCTCATGCGCGGCAAGGAAGAGAAGAAGGTCACCGTCGAGCTGGGCTCCGATGAGGAGCTGCAGAACCAGCAGCAGGATGACAGCGCGACCGACACCGGCAACGGCGGTATTACCGACGAGCAGCTGCGCCAGTATCTGGAGGAGCTGTTGGGCCAGCAGGGCCAGGGTCAAGGCTACGGTCAGGGCTACTAGCGAGCCGTATCGCGTATATCGAGGCCAGAGGGGGCTGTCCCATCAACGTGGGGCAGTCCCCTCTTTTCTTATTGATCCGTTGGGGACGGAGGAAAATGGATCATTTAGAGTTGATAAGAGCATGGTTTAATCGCGCAATCCATCCCGGTGCGTCGACTGCCGATTCGATGCGGTTCGAAAGGGTTATTCGGCGCCATGGTGACCGGTGGTACTCTAGTATCCGTTTGAAATCGAGCGAAGGAGTGCCGCTATGGAGCAATCGAGCCTGTTTGGTGACGGCGTGGACATCGATACCGAAACGCCCACGAGCACGGATACCGTTGCGCCGACCGATGCCCGTGCCCAGGCGGCAGCGCGTGCGGCCGAGCTGCGCCACGAGCTCGATTACCACGCCTATCGCTACTACATGCTCGACGCGCCCGAGATCACGGACGCCGCCTTTGACAAAATGCTCGTTGAGCTGCAAGAAATCGAGGCGACCTACCCCGACCTGGTGACGCCCGACAGCTATACCCAGCGCGTTGGCGGCTACGTGAGCGAGCAGTTTACGCCAGTCACGCACATGGCGCGCATGTATTCCATGGACGATGCCATGGACCTGGACGAGCTCGACGCATGGCTCCAGCGCGCCGAGGATGCGCTCGGTGCCGGCAGCGTCGCCTATACCTGCGAGCTTAAGATCGACGGTCTGGGCGTGGCACTTACCTACCAAAACGGCACCTTTGTGCGCGCCGCCACGCGCGGCGATGGTACCACGGGCGAGGACGTGTCGCTCAACGTCCGTACCATCAAGGACGTGCCCATGCACCTGTCCGAGTCGGCGCTCGCCCACATGGGTGCCGACCGCGAGCGTACCATCGAAGTACGCGGCGAGGTCTATATGCCCAAAGGCAGCTTTGTACGTCTGAATGAAGAGGCCGATGCCGAGGGCCGCGACCCCTTCGCCAACCCGCGCAACGCCGCCGCTGGCAGTTTGCGCCAAAAGGATCCCAAGGTCACGGCGCGCCGCGACCTGGCCACCTTTATCTACGCCATCGCCGATACCGATCCGCTGCACGTCCACAGCCAGCGCGAGTTCCTCGATTGGCTGCATAGCGCCGGCTTTAGCGTCAACCCCAACGTGGCTCGTTGCGCCACGCCGGCCGAGGTCCACGAGTTCTGTGCCCAGGCGCTCGAGCACCGCGGTGACTTGGATTACGACATCGACGGCGTGGTCGTAAAGGTGGACAGCTTTCAGCAACAGCTCGATCTGGGCTTTACCGCCCGCGCACCACGCTGGGCCATTGCCTTTAAGTTCCCGCCCGAGGAAAAGCAGACCGTCCTGCGCGAAATTCGCATCCAGGTGGGCCGCACCGGTGTGCTCACGCCGGTCGCCGAGTTCGACCCAGTGACGGTTGCCGGCTCCACCATCGCGCGTGCCACGCTGCACAACATCGACGAGATCCGCCGCAAAAACGTGCGCGAGGGCGACACTATCATCGTGCACAAGGCAGGCGATGTAATCCCCGAGGTCGTGGGACCGGTGCTCGATAAGCGTCCGGCCGATTCGGTCGACTGGCAGATGCCCGAGGTCTGCCCCGTGTGCGGCAGCCCCGTGGTCCACGAGGATGGCGAGGTTGCCTACCGCTGTGTGTCCATCGACTGCCCCGCACAGCTCAAGGAGCGCTTGCTCCACTGGGTGAGCCGCGGCTGCATGGACGTCGACGGCCTGGGCGACGAGATCGTCGACAAGATGATCGCCGCCGGTCTGATCCACGATGTCGCGGACTTCTACCAGCTCACGGTTGATGACATCGCCGGACTGGACACGGGGCGCACCTATGCCAGCTCCAACAGCAAAAAGGGCGTCAAGAAGGGTGACCCCATTCCGGTAGGCCTCAAGACGGCCGAGAAAATCATCGCCGAGCTCAACAAGTCCAAGAGCCAGCCGCTCGGTCGCGTGCTGTTTGCCCTGGGCATCCGCCACGTGGGCAAGAGCGTGGGCGAGGTCATCGCCGAGCGATTCCTGTCGATTGACAAGCTCGTCTTGGCGAGTGAAGAGGACATCGCCGAGTGCGAGGGCATCGGTCCTAAGATTGCGGCGAGCGTCAAGCAGTTCCTGGCCGTGCCCGAGAACCTTGCCGTGCTGGAGCGCCTGCGCCAGGCGGGCCTGTCGCTCGAGGTCGATTTGAGCGCCGCGCACGCGCAAGCCGCAGCCGACGCTGGCGTGGCAGGCGAGCTCGCCGACGCACAGCCACTCGCGGGTCTGACCTTCGTGCTCACCGGCACGCTCGTCAACCGCACGCGCGACGAGGCAGGTGCGGCGCTCAAGGTACTCGGCGCCAAGGTTTCGGGCAGTGTGTCAAAGAAGACGAGCTACCTGGTCGCCGGCCCCAAGGCAGGCTCCAAGCTCACCAAGGCCGAACAGCTGGGTGTACCCGTGCTGGACGAGGACGCACTCGAGCAGATCTTGGCTACTGGTCAGGTGCCCCAGGCTTAAGGCATCGATAGTCAAATTGAAGAACCGCCCGGAAGCACGATGCCTTCCGGGCAGTTCTTACTTTGCTGGGGCAACCGGCACCGTGATCTGCGTCACATAGGTCGCAGGATCGTCGCTGATGATGTCATCGATCAGGGCGATCTCGCGCGATGGACCGGCGGACGTCAGGTTATGTTCGCGCATATAGCCGAGCAGCTGCTCATAGCGCGGGGCCGCTTGTCCGTGCGTGCCGCGAAAGCTTATGGTCAGGCAGTGCGCGGCGGGTCGCGTCTCGACGTCGCCCAAGTACTCATCGGTGTCATCGAGCAGCAGAAAGACCTCGTCGTAGCCATCAAAGTCGCCGGCGGCCAGGCGCTCGGCGCTAATCCCAACGCCCAAGTTGCCCAGAAAGACAAAGGTTTCGTGTTGGCCCTTCTGCAATTGACGAATCTGCCACTCCAGCGCATAGGCGTCGGTAGGGTTGACGCGTTCGCGCAACACGGCACAGCGAAGCTCGGGCGCATCGATTGTGCAAATGGTATCGAGCTCGGTGTTCAAGGCATCGTGCAGCAGCGCAAGTCGGTTATCGATCTTGCGCGACACGCGCTCCAGCTCGCGGCGCTTGCGCTCGATGAGCTCCTGCTGCTGAGCCAGCTGTCGCTGCATGAGGTCCACATCGCGCGTGGTCACAAACTTGCGGATTTGTGCGAGCGGCAAGTCGAGAACACGCAGGTGGCTGATGGTGTTGAGGGTGGAGAGCTGCCGCGATCCGTAGTAGCGGTATCCACTCGCCGAATCGATGTGCGCCGGGTC
>CAJMSG010000137.1:0-5101 GCA_905216105.1 uncultured bacterium
TTCATGATGCCGATACCGCCCACGAGCAGCGAAATGCTGGCAACGGCGCCCATGATGAGCGAAAACGCGCCCATAAAGGAATTGAGGGCGTCGATGGCGCTTTTCATTGAGGTCACCGATACGCTGTCATATTCGTCCTCGTCCGCGATGCCCTTCATGCTACGCACCTTGGATTCAATCGTCTTGCACAGCTCGTCCATGTCCGTGCCCTCGGCGGCGAGCGCCGTTACGCTGGGAAAAGAGGGGTTCTCGTCGCCAAACAGACCCGAGATGGTCTCGCGCGGCATGTATAGCGTGAGCGAGCCCATGGAGTCGTTACCGCCATCAATCACGCCGACAATCTGCACCTCGCCGTTCGACACCTTGATGGTCTTGCCCACCGCGTCCTGTTCGTTGCCGTACAGCTGATCCGCGCCGCCACGACTGATGAGCGCCACGCGTGCGCCGGATTGGGACTCGGCCTGGGTGTAGGTGCGTCCCGCGACGAGCTTGCTGGCGCCCACCGCGTCGAGCATGTCGCTGTCGACGCCCTGCGCCATGACGGTATAGCTTTTGTCACCGGCCTTGTACTCGGTATAGGCGCTGTCCACGATGCCAATCTGCTCGATCTGCGGCACCATTTTGCGAAGCTTCTCAACGTCCGACTCGTTGAGCTCTTGCGACGAATAAATCTGTACCATACGCGCGGCGTTGAGGCCTAGGCTGTTGACCAGGCTGTTTTGGATGCCGCCGATAAGCGAGGTCATGGCAATGACGGAGGCAATGCCAATGACGATGCCCAAGATGGTGAGTAGGCTGCGCCCCTTATTGGCCTCGAGGGAGTGAAGGGCTTCTTGGATAAGGTCGTGCGTGCTCATACCTTCACTCCTTTCATCGGATTGGCGTGTGCGGAAATCATGGGCAGGTTATCAATGGCGCCGCGCAGGGTCTGCGGCGCGTGCGCGATGTACGCGCCGTCGTGGATCCGGCCGTCGCGAATGGTTACGGCACGGTCGGCCTCGGCGGCGATACCGGGATCATGCGTGATGAGCACGATGGTCTTGCCGCGTTTCTGGAGTTTGTGGAAGGTCTCCATCACGAGCGCTCCGGTTGCGGAGTCAAGGTTTCCCGTCGGCTCGTCCGCCAGGATGATGGGCGGATCGTTGACGAGGGCGCGCGCGATGGCAACCCTCTGCATCTGTCCGCCCGAGAGCTCGGAGATGCGGTGGTCCCAGTGGTCGACCGGCAGCGTGACGGCTTGCAGCGCATGGACGGCGCGCATCTTACGCTGAGCCCGCGGCACGTTGGTGTACGACAGCGGCAGCATAACGTTTTCGATGACCGATAGGCGCGGCAGCAGGTTAAAGCTCTGAAAGACAAAGCCGATGCTCAGGGCGCGGACTTCGGTGAGCTCGTCATCGTCGAGCTCTGCCACGTTGAGGCCCTGCAGGTAATAATCGCCTGCCGTCGGCTTGTCCAGGCAGCCCAGGATGTTCATGAGCGTTGACTTGCCCGAGCCCGAAGGGCCGGTAATGGCCACGAACTCGCCGGGATTCACGGCCAGGCTCACGTTATGCAGGATATGGGCGCAGCCGGCTTCGCTCTCAAAAATGCGATGCACGTTGCGGATGTCGATGACGGGACGCATTACATGCCCTCGTCGGCAGACATGCTGCCAGAGTCGCCACCGTCGGCCGTCATACCTGCGCCGGTATCCACGATGAGGGTGTCGCCGTCGCGCAGTTTGGTGACCGGCACGTCCGCGTTAATCTCGTTGCCCTGGTCATCGCGCTTGACCTGCGTCTTTCCGACCACGGCATCGTTATCGTTTTGCGTCACGACGGTCACCTTGACGCGTCGGGTTTGTTTGCCTTCGCCGTCGGTTGCCACGTTGACGTAATAGTGCTCGCCATCCTCGGTCATAAGCGCCATGGTCGGCACCATCACTACGTCGTCGAGCTGTTCGGTCACCACCGAGACCTCGGCGGTCATACCCGGCTTGAGGCGCGCGTCGGGCGCTTCGATCAAAATATCGACGTTAAAGGTTACGCTGCCGCCGCCACCGTTGGCGGCGTCGGAGTTTGCCACCGAAGCGATTGCGGTGACCGTTCCCTGGCTCACGATATCGGGAAAGGCCGGATAGGTAACATTGGCGCTCTGCCCAACGGCGATTTTGGCGATATCCTTTTCACCCACCTGAACGGTGATCTTCATCTTGGAGAGGTCGGCGATCTGCATGCACTGCTTGCCGCCGCTCGTATCGCCTTCGCCCATAATCATGCCGCCCGTCACCGTGGCGCCGACCTTGGCGTTGAGCTCTACGATGCTGCCCGAGCTGGGCGCGGTCACGGTGCGCTCGGCAGCTTTGGCGTTGGCTTGGTCCAGGTTCGCCTGGGCCGAGGCCAGGTTGCGTTGGGCGCTCGAGACGGCACTCGTGTCGGCGGTGCCGCTGGCGCCACTCGCGCCTGCCGCATCTGTGTCAGTCGTCGGAGCGGCTTGGGCGGCAGCTACCGCTTTCTGTGCGTTGGCGAGGTCTTCTTGTGCGGCTGTCACCGCACGCTGCGCCTCGGCAACGTTTCGATCGAGCTCGTCGTTTTTAATGGTCATGAGCACGTCGCCCTCGTTGACGGACTGGCCGGCCTGCACGTTGATCGATGCCACCGTGCCGTCGACAGAAGGGGAGACCACCGAAGCCGAGATGGGCTTGAGCTGGCCCTTAGCCTCGACGGTGGTCGTAAACGTGCCCTCGGTGACCATGTCGGTCACCGGCCCGTCGGTACCTGCGGGCCGTGCGTTTATGACCAAGGTCACGACAACGGCGATGAGCACAATGGCTGCCACGACGCCGGCCGCAATGCCGCGTCGGATGAGCTTTTTGCGCCGACGCTCGGCACGCTTCGCCTTGAGCTTGGCATAGGCCTCTTCGTCAGAAATCTCGGTTGCATCGCTTGTGCTGCCGTTTTGCTGTGTGGCGTGCACGTTTGTAATGAGGGGAAGCGTTTCGGTGGCACCCTCGGGCGCTCGCTCGGGATCATTCGGTCCCGGGGTAGTAGTGGGGACATTCGACATGGCGTCTCCTTTATAGAAAGTTCCTCGATAAGTATATGCGCCCGTCGCGAGAGGCGGGCGCATTATGGCGGTATCTTTCGGAACTGTTAGATTGGAGCGTCAGTTCCCCGTTGTGTCAAGGCGTGTTTCCCTACGAGTGCACGACCACGCACAGACCGACGCTGATGCAGTCGTGGAGCGCCTTGGCATCGGCCAGGCGCAGGTTGATGCAGCCGTGGCTTCCGCACCATTTGTACGATTCGGCACTATCGAAACTCGAATCGTTTTGCCAGGTAGCGTCGTGGAAGCCGACCATATTGCCCTCGAACGGCATCCAGTAGCTGACCGGGCTCTCGTATTTGGGCTTTCCGGTCGTGGGGTCTTTGGCACCGATGAGCTTGCTTGCGCCGTCGTTGCTGTTGATCTGCCACACGCCCTCGGGGGTGGCGTCTTCGCCCGGTTTGCCGGAAATAAAATTGGCCTCCCACACGATATTGCCGTTCTCGTCGTAGTAGCGCGCGTGCTGCTCGGACAGGTCGACGTCGATATAGGCCTTCCAATCGGGCTCGCCCTTGGCGGTAAACGTGTCAGCCTTCTTGGAGTACGAAATCTCGATATCGCCGGTCTGCTTGTTATTGATAGCGTCCTCGACCTGCTTGGCGAGCGCGTCGCTATCGATGGACCAGCCAAAGTCGCCGCCCTCGACAGCGCACTCCTTACCGTCGGCGCGTGTCCACCAGCGGGTGGAGCCCACGGTGTTAAAGCCGTTGGCGAGCTCGGCGGCCCAGCTGCTGATCTGCGACGTATCGAGCGTGGGGTTGGCCGGATCGGCAAAGCTAATCCACTGCAGCACCGAGCTGCCGTCCACCTTGCCGGCATCATTGCCGTTGAGCTTAAGGGTCACGTTGACGCCCAGGAAGTTGTTGGCAGCATCGCATGCAGCCTGAATCTGGTCGTTGGTGAGGGTGCCGTTGAGCGGTTCGTAGGCGTCGTTGCCGATCTTGGTGATATCAACGTTTTCGGCGAGCGACGCGAGCTCGATCTCGGCATATTTGATGACATGCTCGCGGTTGATCTTCTCGTTGGAACGGGCCTTCTCAACGGTGAACTTGCCGGCCTTCTCGTCATAGGAGCTGGTGGCCTCGAAGGTGCCCGAGCGGCCCTCGTTGAACTCGTCGATGGCGCTGCCCAGGTCCTCCTCAAACTGCTTTTGGTCAAAGGCATCGGAGAGCATGGACAGGTCGACGTCCTGGTCTAAGTCGACCGAGGCTTTCTTGGTGGCGCTATCGGTTTTGCCACCGAGTGACGCGATGAGGCGCGATGGCCACAGCAGTGGCTCGTTTTTGCTGATTATCTCGTGGGCGGCTTCCTCGCCATCGACGATGGGCTCGTCGGACTCGGGCTGGTAGGTCCAGCTAAAGCTGTCGTCCGACACGGTGAGCTTGTAGTGCTTCCATGCCGAGTTGACCTTGGTGGCTGCCGAAGATGCGTTAGAGAGCGAGATGTCGACGCCGGCGATGGTAGTGTTGGGGTAAGCGACTTGCGAGAACGCCACGACGCCTACGATGTAGACGATCGCGACGAGGCCGAGGACGACAAAGAGGGCCGTCTTTCCGCCCGACTTGCTGCTTTTGTTGGTGCGCTTGTCCGCGGGCCCGCGATTGTTTTCCGCGCGAGTGTGCGAAGGGCCCTGCTTGGGGGCGGCACCATGTGCGGGACGCTGCTGATATTGTTGATGCGGCTGGTATTGACGCTGATTCGGACGCTGAGAGGCATTGGCCGGGCCGTGCTGTTGGGTGTGAGCCGGCGCGATGGGGCGCGGCGATTGGACGCCGCCGGTATGCCTACTGGGCTGTTGCGGATCGGGAATCATGCTGCTGCGGTCGATTTGCGACATCGTATATATTTCCTTCGAGTTTCGCCTTGCGGCTCATCGTGTTTTAACTGGGCTTGCATTATAGCGATTAGCCTGTTGTTTGTGGTTCGGAAACAGCATCAGTTTGGAGAAGTCTGCCTATCCGCATATGCCGCATTTGGCGCAGGCAGAAAGCGCGGCCGGGGCTTGAGCGATGCC
>CAJMSG010000138.1:0-5092 GCA_905216105.1 uncultured bacterium
GATCTTGCCAAGCGCGCCAAGGCCGCTGGCCTCGATGCCATCCACGACACCGTGCACGAGATGGCTCGCGACGAGGCCCGCCACGGCAAGGCTTTCGCCGGCCTGCTCAAGCGCTACTTTGGCTAAGCCAGCCGCCTGAGAGATAACCTCTAGCTCGACGAGGCCCGGACCGCATGGTTCGGGCCTTTTTGTGTCTCGAGGACTCGTTAACGCCCTGAAATAGGACTGCCTTCGGCATCGGTTTCTCGTCAAAAACTAAGTGAGTAGACTTTTTGGAACTTGCCGAGCACACCATCCATATTGCTTTATAAAGCCGCAGGTAAATGACTTGTTGCAAAACGGCTTGGTCGCCAAAGTGCCAAAAGTCTACTCACTTAGAACCGTAGCCGTCCACGATCGAGTCTTTTTGTGCCTGGCGGGCATTCTTCCGTCGATTACTCCCAATTTTGTCCAGTCAACGAATAGTTCAGACCGGAGTAATGTCTCAGCCCTTTGCTCATCTGAGCTTTTATCGCGATATTCAGCATCGAGCATCCTACATACGGCCTTAACGATCGCGCGGAATCTACCCTCATCGGATATCTGTCTGTGTGTAAGGAGAAGCACATCGTAACCCATGGCCTGAAGGGCCGTCATGCGGTCGGCGTCACGCAAACCATCCCCTGCGCGTCCGTGCGAGGCCTTTCCCTGACATTCGATGGCCACCTGCCGCTTTCCGTCCGACGAAGAAAGAAGTATGTCGATATATACACGGGACTTTCCCACAATCGCTCGAGCACTTGTGCTTAGCGTCACTTCGACATTGAGCTCTATGCCGCAAAACCCTTCGCCTCCCAGGGCTCGCGGCAGTGCAAGCAACAAATACGCCTCGACCTCAAAAGGCGATGCGGCACCCAATGGAACAAGTTGCGATACCGCCATAAATCTATTGCCGTAACGCATCCCGCAAACATCTGAACAAAAACGGTCAAGGTCTCTGCCCAAAACCAAAGCGTCTCGACGCCATAAATTTGAGGCGGTGCCGTCCTCGGGCGGACAGCGCACCCAACCGAACGTTGTCGAAATCGTACCCGAATCAATTGCACGCGTAAGCTCCGCCTCAAGTGCCGCCGGTAGAGCGCACACCGCAAACAAGCCACACATCTCCGCCAATACCAAAAGAAGCTGAAGATCCGTCAGATGCCGCGACATGATGAATGCCGTCAGTAGAGGAGACGTGATCAAAAATCCATGCTCCGTTTCCAGCACGGATTCCCTGGGGAGCTCACCAAGAAACAGCCGCTGTCTAATGCTGGCAGGACAAGTCCGTTTGTTTCTCGTCCGAACCAATGTATGCAACGGAAAACCGAGCACAACCGCAGCCGTCGGGTTACGGACGAGGCCATATCGCTGCCGGTCTTCTTCCGGCCGTGGAAGCGGCGGACACAGAGCGCGGACCTGAGGGGGCAAACGCCAGTACCTAAAAGCCGATATGTCACAAAGTAGATCCTTCATAGGCACAGGAAAACACGAATTTCAACCCAGTCAGTCACGATGCGGCGCGAACGCACCGAAAATGGCGCCGAACGGACTGTCAAGTTTTCAACAGCCCTCCCCAACTGGCCAAAAGCTTGCCAAAAGCTGGACGAAGCCCTGTTGAAAACCCCATTTTTTCACATGCAGAAGCTTTGCGCGGCAAGTGAGTAGACTTTTTTAAACATCCCGAGCAGGCCGGTCATCCTGCTTTTCAAAACCGCAGGTAGATAGCTTGTTACAAAACGGCCTGGTCACCAAAGTGCCAAAAGTCTACTCACTTAGATTGCAGAGTGCCCCCATGAGCTGCAATTCCAAGATATTTAGCACTTTTGGACTCAGATCGTCATACTGGACAAGAATTTGACTTGAGTTTTCAGGGGCAGATGCGCCATCGGCGCACCAATAACAGTCACTGATATCGACAAAAGGGATACTCGAGCGCGTGAGGGCCCGCACAAAAGAGCTTCCACCCGCTCCGCGCTCCGCAACCACGGTGCAGTAAAGGCCCGCGTCCGCATGTTCGATTGAGACCTCCCCCGCCGGAAACGCCTTCCGCACAAGCGCCGTCAGGCCATCACGCGCCTCGCGAGCACGAACGCGTACGCGGTTCACATGCCGTTCGTAATCACCCGATTCCAGCAAACGCGCTAACGCTACCTGGTCAACAGAGCTCACCGACGAGGCGTAGAAGCCAAGGTTGCGCCTAAACCGCTCCATTAGCTCATCGGGCAACACCATGTACGCTAGACGCAACGCCGATGACAGGCTCTTCGAAAACGTGTTGGTGTAGATAACCGACTGGGCGGCATCGATTGACGCGAGCGCGGGAATCGGCTTACCGGCAAGGCGAAACTCACAATCAAAGTCATCCTCGATGAGATACCGATCTGGTCGCTCGGCGGCCCAGCTGAGCAGCGCGTAGCGACGCGCAATGCTCGTCACCAGGCCGGTCGGATACTGATGGGACGGCATCAGGTGAAGGACATCGGTCCCGCTTTTCTGCAGAGTGCTCAAGTCCACGCCCTCATCATCCAACGGGATATGTCGAACTTTGCAGCCCATAGCCTGATAGATGCGCGTCAGGCGCAAATAGCCCGGGTCCTCAACGGCATATACCTTGTCCGCGCCAAGTAGCTGAACCAACATGGTATCGAGCAGCTGGGCGCCCGCACCGATAACGATATTGTCGGGATCGACATTCATGCCCCTCGTCCCACGTAGATGGTGAGCGATAGCGCGTCGTAGCCGCGCGGTGCCCTGTGCCGGCGCGGTCGAAAAGATTTCGCGTTCGTCTTCGGATGCCAGCGTCGCCCGCAGCGCGCTTTGCCAAAGCCGCGCCGCCTCCAAAGCGGAAGGAGAAAGCGCATCAAATCGCTCAACCTGTCCGTTGACATCATGAGCGCTGGGACCCACAGAGACGGCATCTCGGTCGATGTTCCCCGTAGCCAAAGGCAAAACCGGTGCATCCGGAAGCTCGCAAGCGTAGTAGCCACGCCGCGGCATTGAGCAAATATAGCCCTCGGCAAGTAGCTGGCTATATGCATTCTCGATAGTAATGACACTGATTCCCAGATGACTGGCAAAGGCGCGCTTAGACGGAAGATGCTCCCCCGCCGCAATACGTCCAGCAACGATATCATCTCGAATTAGCTGGTAAACATACTCATAGAGCGATGCCTCGCCGCGTTTTTCCAAATTGTAGTCAAGCATGAGCCTATCACCTGACCTTATTAGTCATTCAATCTGGTATTAGTCTGACCTTGTTATTATCTCGAAAACTGAGTATTTCGCCATGCCCAGCTCCCCGATAGGATGTTCCGTCAAGCAATGTACATGCCAATCAAGGGAGCAACCATGGCAGAACAGACCAGCAAGGCCGATCGCGTCAAACTCAATCGCGAGCTCGCGCAGATGCTCAAGGGCGGCGTCATCATGGACGTCACCACGCCCGAGCAGGCACGCATCGCCGAGGAGGCGGGCGCCTGCGCCGTCATGGCGCTCGAGCGCATTCCGGCCGACATCCGCGCCGCAGGCGGCGTCTCGCGCATGAGCGACCCCAAGATGATCAAGGGCATCCAAGAGGCAGTCTCCATCCCTGTTATGGCCAAGTGCCGCATCGGTCACATTGTCGAGGCGCAGGTCTTGCAGGCCATCGAGATCGATTACATCGACGAATCCGAGGTTCTCTCCCCTGCCGATGACGTCTACCACATCGACAAGACCCAGTTTGACGTCCCGTTTGTCTGCGGTGCCCGCGACCTGGGCGAGGCGCTGCGCCGTGTTGCCGAGGGCGCCACGATGATCCGCACCAAGGGCGAGCCGGGCACGGGCGACGTGGTCCAGGCCGTGCACCACATGCGCAAGATCCAAAAGCAGATCCGCGACGTTGTTGCCCTGCGCGATGATGAGCTCTTTGAGGCAGCCAAGCAGCTGCAGGTTCCGGTCGAGCTGGTGCGCGAGGTCCATGCCACGGGCAAGCTTCCCGTCGTGAACTTTGCCGCCGGCGGCGTAGCGACCCCCGCCGACGCCGCGTTGATGATGCAGCTGGGTGCCGAGGGCGTCTTTGTGGGCTCAGGCATCTTTAAGAGCGGCGATCCCGCCAAGCGCGCCGCCGCCATCGTCAAGGCCGTGGCCAACTTCACCGACGCCAAGCTCATCGCTGAGCTTTCGGAGGACCTGGGCGAGGCCATGGTGGGCATCAACGCCGACGAAATTGAGATCATCATGGAGGAGCGCGGGCGCTAGTCCAGCAGAAAGGATCGCACATGAGCGATTACGCAGACCAGACGGTCGCCGTGCTGGCGGTCCAAGGTGCTTTTGCCGAGCACGAGGCGAGGCTGTCCGAGCTGGGCGCACACTGTATTGAGCTGAGGCAGGCGGCTGATTTGAAGCAGGACTTTGACCGTCTGGTACTTCCCGGCGGCGAGTCTACCGTTCAAGGGAAGCTGCTTGATGAGTTGGGCATGCTCGAGGAGCTTCGTGCCCGTATCGCTGAAGGCATGCCCGTCCTGGGCACCTGCGCCGGCCTGATTCTACTGGCTCACGACCTTGCCGCCCACGACGATAAGGGGACGCCGCGCCTGGCAACCATGGATGTACTTGTCGAGCGCAATGCCTACGGCAGGCAGCTCGGCAGCTTTCGAACCAAGGGGCAGGTAGCCGGCATCGACGGTGAAGTGCCGTTAACGTTTATCCGCGCGCCCCGCATCGTCGAGGTCCACGGAGACGCCAAGGCCTTAGCGAAAGTCGACGGGCGAATCGTCGCCGCCCGCCAGGGCAACCAGTTCGGCGTAACCTTCCACCCCGAACTCGATGAAGACACCCGCCTCCACGAACTGTTCCTACAAATGTAGGCATCGACATCAACAAACGAAACGAGAGTGGATAATCTTCCACTTAGAGCTTGAATGCAGGCTCAAACCGGGAGATTATCCACTCTCATTTTTTGGTGCAAATGATTCCTTGGGGATGCCGATGTTTTGGTACCGACAGCGAGCGCCCACCAGAGCGAACAAATTGGCATGAAAAGAGGACGGCATAGACCTTCTGGTCATGCCGTCCTCTTTGAATGACAAGT
>CAJMSG010000139.1:0-5078 GCA_905216105.1 uncultured bacterium
CTCGTGCCGACGGCGCAGGTAGGCGACTATATTCTCGTGCACGCCGGCTTTGGCATTCAGATTGTCGACGAGCAGGAGGCGCAGGAGACGCTCGACCTGGTCAACACCATGACCGAACTGGCAGAAGAAGACCAACTGGCCAGCAACCCGGCCGAGGCATACTAGTGACGGCCGGACAGCCGGCTCGCTCCGGTATCGACTTTTCGGCATTTCGCGATTCCAAGCTGGCCCGCGAGCTCATCGAACGCATCCACGAACTCGTCGGCGACCGCACCATCAACCTTATGGAAGTCTGCGGCACGCACACCGTGAGCATCGGCCGCTATGGCTTTCGCTCCATTATGCCGGCCGGGCTCAAGCTGCTGAGCGGCCCGGGCTGCCCCGTCTGCGTTACCGCCAACCGCGACATCGACCACGCGATCGCGCTCGCCAACATAGACGGCGCCATCATCACCACCTTTGGCGACATGATGCGCGTGCCCGGATCGTCCACCTCGCTCGCTGCGCAAAAGGCGGCAGGGCGCGACATCCGCATCGTCTATTCCCCGCTCGACGCGCTCGACATTGCCGAGCAAAACCCCAATCGTCCGGTCATTTTTATGGGCGTGGGCTTTGAGACCACGACGCCCACCATCGCCGCCGCCATCCTGGAGGCCGAGGCGCGCGGGCTTTTGAACTTCTCGGTCTATTGCGCCCACAAGACCACGCCGCCAGCGTTGCGCGCCATCGCCAACGACCCCGAGACCGCCATCGACGGCTTTATCCTGCCGGGCCACGTCGCCACCATCACGGGCTTGGCACCCTTTGGCTTTTTGGTCAACGAATTCGATACCCCGGGCGTGGTCACGGGATTTGAACCGGTCGATATCCTGCAAGGCATCTGCATGCTGGTCCAGATGGTTGTCGAGGGCGGGCCCGCGATTGGCAACGCCTACCGCCGTGGCGTCAACGCAGACGGCAACCCCGTGGCGCGCCAGCTGGTCGAGCAGGTGTTTAAGCCGTGCGACACCACGTGGCGCGGACTGGGGCCGATTGCCAACTCGGGCCTTTCCATCCGCCCCGAGTTCTCGCGCTTTGATGCCCGCACTCGCTTTGACGTGCCCGTTGAGACGACGGTCGAGCCGCGTGGGTGCCGCTGCGGCGACGTGCTGCGCGGGGCCATTACGCCGAGCAGCTGCCCGCTCTTTGGCCGCACCTGCACGCCCGAGCACCCCGTCGGCCCGTGCATGGTGAGCTCCGAGGGCAGCTGCGCGGCGTACTACCGCTACCGCGACTAGTCCGGACGCACCCGCACACCGGCACCACCCACGATTGGAGTTTTGGATATGTCCCATAGCATCACCGATAGCACCGTCCTGTTGGGCCACGGCTCTGGCGGTCAGATGATGAAACGCATCATCGATGAGGTCTTTCTGGATGCCTTTGGGTCGCCCGAGCTGTTCGAAGGCAACGACGCCGGCGTGGCCGCGCTGCCCGCGAGCGGGCGCATCGCCATGTCGACCGACAGCTTTGTAGTCTCGCCGCAGTTCTTCCCCGGTGGCAATATCGGCCGCCTCGCCGTGTGCGGAACCGTCAACGACGTCGCGACCTCGGGCGCCAACGTGCGCTACCTATCGTGCGGCTTTATCCTCGAAGAGGGCTATCCCATGGATAAGCTCCGCCAGATTGTGCAAACGATGGCCGAGACGGCGCACGAGGCGGGCGTGGCGATCATCACCGGCGACACCAAAGTGGTCGAGCGCGGCGGGGCCGACGGCGTCTACATCAATACCGCCGGCGTGGGCGAAGTGCCCGTGGGCGTAGCGCTCAGCGGCGCCAACTGCCAGCCCGGCGATGTCATTCTGGTATCGGGTACGCTGGGCGACCACGGTATCGCCATCATGAGCCAACGCGAGGGCTTGGCGTTTTCGAGCACCATCGAAAGCGATGCCGCGCCGCTCAACCACCTGATTGCCGATGTGCTTGCCGCAGCACCCGAAACACGCTGCTTCCGCGACCCCACGCGCGGCGGCCTGGCGTCCACGCTCAATGAGTTTGCCCAGGCCAGCGGCGTTGCCATGGAGGTCGACGAGGATGCCGTGCCTGTGCGCCCCGACGTGCAGGCAGCCTGCGAGATGCTCGGCTATGACGTGCTGCAGGTAGCAAACGAGGGCAAGATGGTTGCCGTGGTGCCGGCCGAGCAGGCCGATGCCGCGCTGGCAGCCATGCGCGCCGCGCGCTACGGCGAGAATGCCGCTATTATCGGTCGCGTGCTGCCGCTTGCCGAGGACGCCCGCCCCGCCGTGCGCGTGCGCACCGGCTGGGGCTCGACCCGCATCCTCGACATGCTCGTAGGAGAGCAGCTGCCGAGGATTTGCTAACGACAAAGGCTCAGGGCTATTAAAGATATTCAGATTCCAAACATGCCCGGCACGCATGCCAAGTATCATGGGGTGCGTTTTACAACTCAAGCGGCAGGAGCACCCATGGCAGCAGCTTTTTCCCATGTGATCTTTGATCTGGATGGCACCATCCTCAACACGCTCGAGGACCTGGCGGCCGCCGGCAACCATACCTGCGAGACGCACGGCTGGCCCACGTTTGCCGTAGACGAGTACCGCTACAAGGTGGGAAACGGCATGCTCAAGCTGGTCGAGCGCTTTATGCCCGCCGAGTATGCGGGCGACGGCCGTATGTTTGAGCAGACGCTTGCCGAGTTTAGGGCTTACTACGGCGAGCACAAGGAGGACCACACCGCACCGTACGCCGGCACGATCGAGATGCTCGACCGCCTGCGCACCGCGGGCGTGCAGCTTGCCGTGCTCACCAACAAGGACCATGTTTCGGCCGCTCCGCTTATCGAAAAATACTTTGGTTCCGAGCGCTTTGCGCTGGTGCAGGGCCGCGTCGATGCGTTTCCTCCCAAGCCCGAGGCGCCTGTTACGCTGCATGTGATGGAAGAGCTAGGCGCCGACCCGGCAACCACGCTCTATGTGGGCGATTCCAATGTCGATGTTCTGACCGGTCACAACGCCGGCCTCAAGAGCGCCGGTGTCACCTGGGGCTTCCGTGGCCGCGCAGAGTTGGAAGCCACCGGCGCCGACTACGTGGTGGACACACAGGAAGAGCTCGTGGCGCTGGTGCTTGGCGAGTAGCAGGGCTGTTGCTCAACGCGGCTGTAGCGATTCTGCCGCGCGGAAAGTGCATCCCGTTTCAGAGCAATATTCCGGGTCGCGCTTTCCGCAACCCACCCCATCCGGAAACCGCGACCCACTATTCGGCCAAAAACCGGGTCGCATTTTCCCGACCGCTCGATGCAACGCCAATACACCAACCACACCCAAAGAGTGTCCCCAACTGCCGGCAGAAAAGGAACGTCCCCAAGTGCCGCCCCAATGACTACCATGGCAACGCCGCAGGTAGAGGACGGACAGCGAGCGGGCACCAGAGCGAACAAATTGGCATGAAAAGAGGACGGCATAGACCTTCTGGTCATGCCGTCCTCTTTGAATGACAAGTTGTCGCTCTGGTGCCCGCGCAGCGTCGAGCAGTTGCGGCGTTTGGTAAAACGCCGCAACGAACTAGCTCATCATGGCATTCATCATCTCGTTGGTTGCGGAATCGTCGGCAGACCACTCGCCGTCGTCATTGCAGGAGTACTTGAAGGTGACCTTGGTGTCCTTGGTCTTAGCAGCCTTGGTCACATCGACCATAACCTGACCGGCCATCTTGTACAGCTCGTCATCGGAAGGCATCGAATCGAGCGCGGCGACCTTCTCCTGGTACTGGGTGGCAAAATCCTCAACGATCTGGTTCATGGACTTGCAGGTAATGGTGACCTCGGCAGTCGCGGTGCCCTTGTCCTCGTCGACCGTCACGTCGCCGATCTTGTAGTCAAAGCCCTCGAGATAGCTCTTGGCGTACTCCTTGGGATCGATGCCCAGCTGCTCGAACTCGTCGCCCGAGGCCTCTTCCAGGCCGGCGAGGAAGTCGTCGCCACCGTTCTTGACCTCGTCAAACTGCGTCGTAAGATCCTCGGTGATGAGCTCCTCAACCGAAGGACCTCCGCAGCCGGAAAGCACAACCACGCACGCGACCAGAACAGCCATCAGGGGCGCAAGCAGCAGCTTCTTCTTCATGACATTCCTCCCAACAAGCGGCACCGCGCTTCCCGACGCGGTGCACGTCGTAACAATAAGGCCATACTAGCCGCTAACGAACACCCCCGGCAAAGCAAAGGCGCAGTCGGCTCGATTTAACGTCCGAACGGTTTACCGGTCCGCCCAACGCGCAATAAAACGTTCCGCCGCATTGTAATAAAAAAGGGTGGTCGGACAATTCGACCACCCCAAAACACCCTTATGTTGCCGCAGCCTACTTGCGGACGACCTTAACGATGGCGTCACCAGCAGCGACGGCAGACTCAGCCTCGACGGCAAGCTCGACGTCGGCGAACTCGGCGGTGTTGGACACAGCCACGACGACGCAGTCCTTGTAGCCGGCAGCGGCGATCTTGGCGCGGTCGATCTTGAGCATGGGCTGGCCAGCCTTAACGACATCGTCAGCCTTGACGAAGCCCTCGAAGCCGTCGCCGTTCATGTTGACGGTATCGACGCCAACGTGCACCAAAACCTCGATGCCGCTATCGGACTGCAGGCCCACGGCGTGACCCATGGTGACGGTCACCTTGCCGTCGCAGGGAGCGTAGACCAGATCGTCCTCGGGCCACACGGCGCAGCCCTTGCCCAGCACCTCGCCGCTAAAGACGGGATCGGGCACGTCGGCCATCTTGATGACCTTGCCCTTGACGGGCGAGCACAGCACGTCGGCGCCGGCAGAAGTAGAGATGGAGGCAGGAGCAGCGGCAGCCGCGGGCTCAGCCTTCTTCTTGAACATGTCAAACAGACCCATACGTTTTCTCCTCTTGATTAAGCGCAACGTTATGCGCATGCCTATGGTGATTATAGTGCCAAATGGCCAAATTGCTAAGGTAAGAGCTCGAATCGAGAGCCCTTCCCGGTAGCCTTGATTGTCATTTTCATTGCAACAGCCTCAGGACTCAGCGCAACGCGTTGCGCTGAGTCCTGAGGCGCGAATCC
>CAJMSG010000140.1:0-5046 GCA_905216105.1 uncultured bacterium
ATTGCCGAGTTCTTCGTCATCACGTTTAAATCCATGCCCATCCAGCCGGGCGACCTTTCGGCCATCTCCACCGCCGCCGCAGTCGCCGGCAACGGCTACACCTTCTCAATCTCGCTGTTCTGCGTGCTGTCGATGGGCTTTACCGCCATCGGCATGCTGCTGTGCGAGTACGCCGGCCTGGTGGCGCCGCATCGCCAGAAGGGCGCCGCCAACGCCAAGCGCATGCTGCTCACCAACCTGCTCGTGGCCGTGCTGTGCCTGGGCGGCGTGACCGCACACGTCACGCTCATCGACTACTACAACACCCTCGGCATCACCGTCTACACCTGGCGCCCGCTCGAGAGCTACTGGCGCGAGGGCTACCTGCCCGCCTTTATTAGCGCAGCGCAGTCCATCAAGCCGCCCAAACCCGCCGACTACTCTGTCGACGACGCCAAGGCCACGCTCAAAAAGTACGCCAAGGCCTACGACAAGTCCGATGCCGCCAAGAGTGACGAGCGCGCCGCCGCAAAGGAGCAGTTCGATAGCGAGAAGCCCACGGTCATCGCCATCATGAACGAAACCTTCTCGGACCTGTCGATCTACCAGAACATGCGCGCCGGCTACGAGGGCCCGCAGTACTTTAAGAGCCTGTCCAACTGCCTCAGCCGCGGCAAGCTTTACGTGAGCGCCTATGGTGGCGGCACCGCCAATACCGAGTTTGAGTTCCTGACCGGCAACTCCATGACCAACCTGGGCTCGGGCGTGTACCCGTACACCATCTACAACATGGAGACGACCGAGAATCTGGCCGAGCAGTTCAAGTCGCTCGGCTACGCCACCACGGCCATGCACCCCAACCACGCGACCAACTGGAACCGCGAGAATGTGTACAAGGACTTTGGCTTTGACCAGTTCCTGTCCATCAACGACTTCCAGGGTGCCGATACCCTGCGTGGCATGGTGACCGACCAGGCTACCTACGACAAGATTCTTGAGCTGCTCGACCAGAACGCCGATCCGCAGTTCATCTTCGACGTGACCATGCAGAACCACTCGGGCTACGACACGGGCCTGGTGCCGCTCGACAAGCAGGTACACCTGAACATCGACACGACCGATCTGGACGCCAAGACCGTCGAGGATGGCACGCTGTCCGATGTCGACGAGTATGTCTCGTGCATCGAGCAGTCCGACCAGGCACTGCACTACTTCCTCAATGCTCTGAGCAAGCTCGACCGCAAGGTTGTCGTGGTGTTCTGGGGCGATCACCAGCCGTTCTTCCCGTCCAAGTTCAACGATAAGTGGTTTACCGGCGAGGACGACGCCACCCACCAGGAGCGCTTGTGGCAGACCGACTACATCATTTGGGCTAACTACGACGTTGCCGGCTGCGACCAGACGAGTGAGGTCGACGACCTGTCCACCAACTACCTGTCCACCCAGCTGATGCAGCTGATCGGCGCACCGCTGACCGACTACCAGAAGGCGCACATGACGCTGCGCGAGTCGCTGCCCGCCATCAACTCCGTGGGCTACGAGGACGCCAGCTTGCGCTGGGCGCTCTCCTCCAACGTCACCGGTGATGACGCCGCCGCAGCAGCCGCCACCAAGGCGCGCGAGGATTACGCCAAGATGCAGTACTACGAGATGTTCCGCGACGGCAAGAACGTCTATACGGAGCACTTCCAGACCGAGGCCAACGAGACCGACCCCAACCTGGCGCCGGGCACGACCAAGATCAAGTAACGACTAGCTGCGAGTTCATAACTGAAACGTCTGTCCGGGCGGAGGCATATAAGGTTCCCTGCTCGGACAGTCCTGCGCAAGACGGAGGCCACATTAAGTGGCCTCCTTTGCGTGCGGAACTCGAGATGAACCTTATATGCCTCCGCCTGGACAGACGCCCTGATGTTGGGGCGTGGCTTGTCTTGGGTGTATCGCCGAACATATATAAGTTGAAGGCCACGTTATGTGGCCTTCTTTGTTTGCGGAAATTGCGACCCAGAATTCATGTCTGGAATGGGATACGATTTCCGGTTGTTAGCCCGTCGGGAAAGCGTGTCCCGCTTTGAGGGCTGATTCTGGGACGCGGTTTCCACTAGATGCCTCAACAGGAAACTGCGTCCCGCTCTTGAGACAAATTCTGGGATGGATTTTCCGCTGATGGTTCATCGGGAAAGTGCATCCCGGTTTGAGCCTAGATTCTGGGACAGGCTTTCCGGTTGAGACCTCGACCGGAAACTGCATCCCATTCTGCGACCTGATTCTGGGACAGACTTTCCGTCAGAGGCCTCAACGGGAAACCACATCCCATTCCAAAGGCAAATTCCGGGACGCATTTTCCGCAGAAGCCCTCAACCTAGTTGTAGATGCAGCCGACCGACATGCCGCATGCCGCAGCAACCGAGCGAATAATGACGCTAGCCCAACCGTTTTCCTGGATGAGCTTGAGGCGCAGTCGCCTGTCAAGAAAAAAGCCTCGAGAATTTCGAGGCTTTCACATTTGTATTATGGGGCGCTCGGCACCGCGAGCGGAGGGTTACTCGCCCAGCACGGCCTTCTTAGCCGCCATCGCCATGTTGTCCAGGTCCTCCTTGGTGGGGTGATCCTTTGCGGCAACCCAGTTATCGAGCAGCATCTTAAAGCGGGCATTGTCGGGATCTTGCTCGAGCATTGCCTCGTAGCGCTGCTTGACCGCGGGACCCATCTTGCCCTGGCACATGGCCCAACCCGCAAGCTCGGCGTCATCGGCCAAATTGGAGGTCACGCGATCGATAATCTGCTGGTAGTAGCTCTGATCGGCGCCAAAGCCACAGGTGCCAAACAGGAAGACGCGCTTGCCGTGCAAGGCAGAGAGCAACGCCGCGACCGAAGGCGTGCACGCGCCCTTGTCGCACCAAAAACCGACGAGCACCGTGTCGGCCGCGCAGGCACCCTGTGCCTCGCGCGCGACCTGCTCGGCATCCGCATCGTCGCTCAACGCCGCGGCGTGGACAAACTCAACGCCCGCAGCCTGCAGAGCGCGCTTGATCGCGCCCGAAACCATCCTGGTATTACCGCTCTTGCTGTTAACCACCAAAGAGCATGTCATAGTCACGTTGCTCGTTTCCCCCAAAACTAAAGCCACTAATGCAATTTATTAGATGAATATCTTAGTACTAACGCGACAGATGTAAACCACCGTCTGCCGATTGGCGACGCAAGCGACATCTTTGGACAGATTTCGGACAGCACACACTTCGGATTGAAGCCGCCGCAGAGTGTTTCACAGATGGCCGGAAACCTGTTTCACAAAACACCGTCAAATTGTTTCATATGGTATCGTCAATTTGTTTCACGAAATACCGTCAAATTGTGTCACGGTTTTTCGTCAAAATGTTTTACGCGCTGGTAAAATGCTATAAAACAAGATGTTTCTTTGAATGGCGGGAAGTGCTATGACTAGGTATATGAGCAGATGCATCGATCGTTCAATCGAACGCGATCTTGGCATTTTTGGTGCCGTACTCATTCAGGGACCGAAGTGGTGCGGAAAAACGACTACGGCCCAGCGATTCGCCGAATCATCGCTGTCCCTCTCCGACCCAGCCGGAGACTTTGCCGCGCTGCAACTTGCCAGGATCGACCCGGCTCAAGCGATAGTCGGCGCAACGCCGAGACTCATCGATGAGTGGCAGGAAGAGCCGAAACTGTGGGACGCAATACGTTTCGAATGCGATCGTAGGACCGGTGAACCAGGACAGTTTTTGCTTACGGGGTCAGCAACACCAAATGATGCCGACCAACCGATGCACAGCGGCATCGGGCGGATATCACGCTTGCGCATGGAGACAATGAGTCTGGCCGAACTCGGGGTTTCCTCGGGAGCGGTCTCGCTCGAATCGCTGCTAAACGAATGCCCCATCAAAGCGGCACTTGGATCCATCAACGGCATCGCCGGTATCGCCGATTTGCTATGTCGTGGCGGTTGGCCTCAGGCGGTTGGCAAGACGACCGCCGATGCAATGCGAATATCCGCTGCCTACATCGACGGTGTCTGCGAATCGGATGTTTCGAAGGTTGACGGCGTGAAGCGTGACCCGGAGAAAGTCAGGGCTCTTCTATCTTCGCTTGCGCGCAACGAATCCACTCTTGCCGGCGAAAAATCTCTTGAAAAAGATCTCGGCGGTGATGTATCGAGGAGTACGCTGCGGCGCTATACGGATGCCTTGCGCAGAATACACATCATCGACGATATCCCGGCTTGGCATCCGGCACTCAGGTCGCCGGTGAAGCTGCGGCAGAGCGCGAAAAGGCACCTCGCCGACCCTTCGCTTGCCGTTGCGCTGCTCGGAGCAAATCCGGAGTCATTGGCATCCGACCCGAAGACGCTGGGGCTGCTCTTCGAATCCCTCGTCCTGCACGATCTTAAGGTCTATGCAGCCGCAAATGACTCGTCGGTGTCCCACTACCACGACGCCGACGATCTCGAGGTCGACGCCGTTATACATAGGCGCGATGGCACTTGGATTGCCGTGGAAGTAAAACTCGGAAGCCCGCAGATCCCCGAGGCATCTGCAAACCTACTTCGGCTCGAGCGAAAGCTAGTCGAACGCGGCGAGAGGCCTCCCGCGGCCAAGCTCATCGTCATCGGGTTCGGCATGCCGGTCCATATGACGCCCGAGGGCATCATCGTTGCCCCCGTTGACACGCTCGCGCCCTAGCGCTGCGTTACATGTCCCACGCACCTGCTTACTGGGCGAATTGACTGCGGTAGAGCTCGGCGTAAAAGCCGCCTGCCGCGAGCAGTTCATCGTGTGTGCCGCGCTCGATAATCTCGCCATCGCGCATTACTAGGATGCAATCGGCGTTGCGAATCGTCGACAGGCGGTGTGCCACGACAAAGCTCGTGCGGCCAGCCATGAGCTCGTCGAATGCCGCCTGCACCTGCAGCTCGGTACGCGTATCGATGCTCGACGTTGCCTCGTCCAGCAGCAGAATCGCCGGATCGGTGAGCATGACGCGCGCGATGCACAGCAGCTGTTTTTGACCCTGGCTAAACGTGCCGCCGTCCTCGCCGATCAC
>CAJMSG010000141.1:0-5022 GCA_905216105.1 uncultured bacterium
TATGGCTGCTTCCTTCCGGACCTGACCAGATTCGGAACATGTCGTCATCCGAACCCATCGAACGCGCTAGGCGCTCGATATATCTTACCCGCTCCCGCCCGATGGGGCAAGGTAGCTAATTTGGGACGGGGCTTTTTTGACTACTTTTAGATGCGGCCAAGGTCGTAGGCTTGGGCGGCCGCTTCGCCGGCGCAGATGAGGTTGGTTGTGGCTTCCTGGGGATCGAGCGCCAGCTCAAGGCCCATGGGCTTGCGGCAGACCGGCAAAACCAGGTCGACGCCCTGCCCATACACCGCATCCAGGTTGTCGGCACGACCGCCCACGACGGCAACAACCGGCTTGCCATAGCGTTTCGCACGACGGGCCACGCCCACCGGCGCCTTACCGGCAGCGGATTGCTCGTCCATATTGCCCTCGCCCGTTATGACCAGGTCGACATCGCGCACGTGCTCGTCAAACTCAATCAGATCAAGCACCGTCTCCACGCCCGAGCGCAGCTCCGCACCGAGCGCTAGCAGCGCGGCGCCCAGGCCGCCGGCGGCGCCGGCGCCGGGCACGCCGAGCACCGAGCCAAACGTCCGCGCACCCTCGGGCACGCGCAACAACCCCTGAGC
Organism: uncultured bacterium; assembly: GCA_905216105.1. Classification (GTDB taxonomy): domain Bacteria; phylum Actinomycetota; class Coriobacteriia; order Coriobacteriales; family Coriobacteriaceae; genus Collinsella. Next base: position 615 of record CAJMSG010000141.1, read on the forward strand.
CCGCGCCCCGGTAATTGCCGCATCGAGCAGGCGACCATAGCCGACCATCCAGCTGTCGTACCTGCTCAACACCTCGTCGTCATCCGTCGGCAAGCCCTTCTGCCCACCAAACACCGCCAGTGCGCCTCGACGCCCCACGAGCGGATTCTCGACATCGGAAAGCACCACGACGCGCGCGCCATTCAGCGCCCGAAGCGCTGGTGCCAAATCGATACTCGCCACGTGTTCAAGGCCTGCGAGACCGGGGGCGATATTGCAGCCACGCTTATCGACAACGTGCGCGCCCAGCGCCTGCAGCATGCCGGCGCCACCGTCGTTGGTGGCGCTGCCGCCCAAACCAATATAGATAGTCTTTGCCCCGCCACGAACCGCACGGAGCATCAGCTCACCCACGCCATAGGTCGAAGCCGCAAGCGCCGCCGATTCCGTGCAAGGCGAATACCCAATACCCGCCGCCTCGGCCATCTCAATAACAGCAGATTCGCGCTCGCCGTCCACCAGCATCCGGGCAGACACCCGGTCGCCCAAGGGGCCTGCAGCCTCGCAGGTCGAGAGCTCACCGCCGCACGCGGCAACGGCATCGAGCGTTCCCTCGCCGCCATCCGCCAGCGGCAGCGCGCTTACCTGGGCATCGGGCCACACGCGGCGCGCACCTTCGGCAACGGCCTCCTCCGCCTGCGCGCTCGAAACGCTGCCCTTAAAGGAATCAATCGCCAGCAGCACACGGCGGGGCCGGCGGCACGCGGCACCAAAATCGACCGCCTCAACAGCAATTTCTTCGACACACGCGAGCGCCTCGGCATGAGCGGCATGTGCCTCAAGATCGGCCCCACAACCGCAGCCAGCACCATCGGCGCCACGCAGCCCACTAAAATAACCACTTAGCACCGCGCGACACTCGTCTGCCAGGACGCCGGCGGTCACATTAAACCGATGATTCAGGCGCGAATCGGCATTGAGGTCGTATAGCGATCCCAGAGCGCCCGCTTTAGCATCAGCCGCGCCGTACACGCAGCGCCCCACGCGCGCGTTAACCATAAGCCCCGCACACATGCAGCAGGGCTCGAGCGTCACGTAGACCGTACAATCGGAAAGGCGCCAACGACCGAGCGACTGCGCGGCGGCGCACAGGGCCGAAAACTCGGCATGCGCCGAAGGGTCCTGGTCGAGCTCGCGGCGATTATGCGCCCGCGCGACAATCTCACCCGCGCGCACTACCACGGCACCAATCGGCACCTCGCCCACCGCAGCGGCGGCGCGCGCCTCCACCAGCGCCTCGCGCATGAACTTCTCATCGATTCCGGTGCTCGTCACCGTTCGCCTCCCCTGTTGCAAATCCAAAACGATGCTATCATTACGTCTCACGGAGAGATGGCAGAGCGGTTGAATGCGGCGGTCTTGAAAACCGTTGAGCGCGAGAGCGTTCCGGGGGTTCGAATCCCCCTCTCTCCGCCACTTCTAGTGACCCACCGGCGTCATGGTCCGCTCGAACAGCGCATCGACCACGTCGGCGATTTCGGATCGGCGCTCTAGCACGTGGCCCGATTCCCACCACATGGTAAAGAGCCGAATAATGCCGCCGGCGACAAACTCAGACGTTGTCTCGAGCGATACGGGCGCGAGCGCGTCCTCGTCAAGCGCGCTCATCACGCGCCCGCGTATGGAGCGCGCGATGCGATCGCAAATCATGCTGGTCAGCATACCCGACATACTGCTCGCCAAAATGTTATCCATGAGCTGTTCATGCGCCAGAATCAGATCCATGGCATCGGCGAACACTTCGTGGCGAAGCGCGCGCACGTCCTCGGCGCCCTCCGCGCCATCCGCATCGGCCCGCTTTTGCGGCAGGCCCGACATGAGTTCATCGATATAGAAGGCAAAGTAATCGTTTTTGTCGCGGAAGTGCTTGTAGAACGTCGTCCGACGAATCATAGCGCGGTCGCACAGCATGGCAACCGTCACGTCCTCAAACCGATGCTCTTCGAGCAGCTCAGTAAAGGCCTCGAACAGGGCCCGATAGGTTTTCTTGATGCGAAGGTCCATATGCATCGCCCTCCTCAAGGAAAAGACAGCGCTCACTAATCTGTCGCATATCTTACACCTGTATCGCCCACCCCCTGGCGAATGGCCTCACCTTGGTGGAAACATAACGCTTACCGGAAAGTTCGGCATCGCCAAAGGTTGCGGGTATACTAGTAGCGTTACACCAACGGCAGCCGGCGGAAGACGCCGCGGCCATTCGAAACGGAGACACCATGATTCCCGTCATCATCGGTATCGTTGTTGTCGTTGTGATTGTCTGCGCCATCGCCGGCATCTACAACAACATGGTCACCAAGCGCAATCGCATCGATAACGCCTGGCAGAACATCGACACGCAGCTGCAGCGCCGCAACGACCTGATCCCTAACCTGGTCGAGACCGTCAAGGGCTACGCCAAACACGAGCAAGACACACTTGCCGCTGTGGTCAACGCGCGCAACGCCGCCGTGAGCGCTACCACGCCCGAAGCCAAGATGGAAGCCGACAACGTGCTGACCGGCGCCCTGCGCCAGCTCTTCGCCGTGGCCGAGGCTTACCCCGATCTTAAGGCGAACACCAACTTTACGCAGCTCCAAGCCACGCTCGAAGACACCGAGAACAAGGTGAGCTACGCGCGCCAGAGCTACAACGACTGCGTGCTTAGCTACAACAACGCCATCCAGACCTTCCCGGCCGTCATCTTTGCCGGCATCTTCCAGTTTAAGGAGCGTCAGGGCTTCGAGGCCGCCGAAGCTGCCCGCCAGGCACCAACCGTCAAGTTCTAGCAGGCTGCCAACGCATCCTTAATCGGCAAAATGCATAAACTGCCCCGTCGAATGCATATTTCGACGGGGCGGTTTCTTTTCTCGCGAAGGTCCCCCTCAAGGCGCCGTGCATTTTTTGGAGTATTCAGCAAATCCAAGAGCTCCGAGGGCCACAGCAAAGGCGTAAGACCGCGGATTTCCCCGCAACTTAAACTCCGGCAGCCCATAACCCCGCCCATTATTCGCAAAAAGTCTGCCCAAGCACCGATTTTTGACCGAAAGCCGGTATGCAGGGGCCTTCGGCTGCAGAATACTCCCAAAAATGCACGTCGCCCCCACCCCCACGTAACGCACGACAGGTATCGTGCGGCTAAAAACACAAAAAGCGCGGCCGAAAGGCCGCGCACCATCTTTTATTCAGAGTAATGATTGCTTGCCGCATCAAGGCCGAGCCCGCAGGGCAGAGAGCAAGTTCCCTCCCGGCGCACTCCGCAGGACGCAAGAAGCCCTCGGCGCACGAAGTGCGCAGCGAGGGCTTCTTGCATGTCCGAGGACGCGCCGGGAGGGAACTTGCTCTCTGCCCGGACAGGTAAGACAAATTACGCGACGGTGTAAACCCAGCCGTGCTTATCCTCAACGGCACCAGACTGGATGCCGGTCAGGGTCTCGCGGAGCTTCTTCATCACAGGACCGATCTCGGTGTAGCCAGCCGGGAAGGTCACAGTTTCGTCGGCACCGTAGACCTTGTTGTCGATCTCGCCCACCGGGGAGATAACGGCAGCGGTGCCGCACAGACCGCACTCAACAAAGGTGCCGGCCTTGACCTCGGCCCACTCGACGGGACGCTGGTCGACGGTCATGCCCAGGTCCTCAGCGACCTGAACGAGCGAACGACGGGTGATGGAGGGAAGAATGGAGTCGGTGTGCGACTGCGGGACGACAAGCGTGCCGTCCTCCTTTACGAACAGGACGTTGGCACCACCGGTCTCCTCGACATAGGTGCGGGACTCGGAGTCGAGATACAGGTTCTCGGCATAGCCCTCGCGGTGAGCCTCCATCGTGGGCTTCAGGGACATGGCGTAGTTGAGGCCGGCCTTGATGTTGCCGGTGCCGTGCGGTGCGGCGCGGTCGTACTCGGAAACGCGCAGCTTGACAGGCTTGAGGCCACCCTTAAAGTACGGACCGACCGGGGTCACGAGAATGCGGAACGTGTACTCAGGAGCGGGAGCCACGCCGATCACGTCACCGGAGCCGATCATAAACGGACGCACATACAGGGTTGCGCCAGAGCCGAAGGGCGGAACCCAGGCGGCGTTGGCGGAGACGACCTGCTTGACGGCCTCGACAAACTTGTCCTTGGGGAACGGGGGCATCTCCAGACGCTGGGCGGAATTGTACATACGCTCGGCGTTCATATCGGGACGGAAACAGACGATGCTGCCGTCCTCGGCGGTGTAGGCCTTCAGGCCCTCAAAGACCTCCTGGCAGTAATGGAAGATGCCGCCGCACTCGGAGACATGCAGGGTGTGGTCGGTGGTCAGGCCGCCCTCGTCCCACTCGCCGTCCTTCCAATGGGCCTCGTAGCTGTAATCAGTCTTCATGTAGCCAAAGCCGAGGCTACC
>CAJMSG010000142.1:0-4950 GCA_905216105.1 uncultured bacterium
CGAGGCCCGTCAGCACCCGCTGACCATGCGTCGCTACATGTGGAAGCTTTCCTACTAATCACAAGTAAGTAGACCTTGCGGGTTGATTGAGAGGGGATGGGGTTTTCGCCCCATCCCCTTTTTTGCTCTGGGGAGGACGTGTTTGTCGCTCCGCAAAACCCCAGGTAAAACCTACCAAAATAAACCTGTCCCTTTTTGGCAGGTGGGAGGAGATGCGTATGATCAAGGCAGTGCTGTTTGACATGGACGGCGTGCTGGTCGATACCGAGTGGTTCTACAACCGCCGTCGCGTGGCGTTTATGGAAGAGAAGGGGTTCCACTTTGACGAGATCCCCGATCTTTCGGGGTCTAACGAGCCCGCCATTTGGGAGGCGCTGGTGCCCGACGATGTTGAGCTGCGCGAGCGTCTGCGCGTGGAGTACAAGCAGGTCTATAGCCCGGACCATCCCGTTCCGTATGCCGAGCTGCTCAACGAGCAGACGGAGCCGGTGATGCGTGAGCTGCACGAGCGCGGCGTGAAGTGCGCCATCGCGAGCTCGTCCTATCGCGAGTTGATTGACGAGCTGGTGGAGATCGCTGGCATTGCCGATGTGCTGGATTACACCATCAGCGGCCACGAGTGCAGTGCGTTTAAGCCCGACCCCGAGATCTACCTGCGTGCCATGGAGGCGGTGGGTGTGGAGCCCGCCGAGTGCCTGGTTATCGAGGATTCGCCTTTGGGTATCGAGGCCGGCAAGCGCTCCGGCGCCCGCGTCCTGGCGCTGCGTCCGCACGAGGGCGTTAACCTCGATCAATCGCGAGCCGATGCCGTTATCGATAATTTGACCGACATTTTGGCCGCTTTGTAGTGTCAATCCGCCGCGAGAAGCACGGGTTCAAACGTTTTTTGCGGTGGATTGGCTCAATTTGGTTTCTATTTTGATCCGTTTGGCTTCGATTCGGGCTAAGTGAGTAGACTTTTTGGCGCAGGCCGAGCACAAAGTGCATCTGCTCTAGTAAAACCGCAGGTCACAGGGGTGGCGGTTTTGGGTGTGCTCTGCAGGTCGCGTAAAGTCTACTCACTTGTAATTTGGGCCTTTGGTCGTGGGGGTTGCTGGTCCCGTTTTGGTTGTCGAGGGAGGGTGAATTGAAGCGCCCTCGCACGCTCCGTGCTACAATCGCCGACACGCCTCACAACTACATCTGCCTTCGAAAGGAGCCCGCGTGGCGAACGCCATCGATCAGCTCACGGACCGCGTGCTCGTGCTCGGCCGCCTCACCATCGTCCGCCGTGCCATTACCGCCGTGGCGGTCACAATTTCCGCCGTTCTCCAGACATTTCTGATCCAGGCGTTCATTCAACCCGCCGACCTGCTTCCGAGCGGCCTCACCGGCGTCGCGGTCCTGCTCGATCGCGTTACCTCACTCGGCGGCGTTCACATCGACATCTCGCTCGGTATGCTCGCGCTCAACATCCCCGTGGCGCTCCTATGTTGGAGCGGCATTAGCAAGCGCTTCGTCATCTTCTCGATGATGCAGGTCGTGCTCTCATCGCTGTTCCTCAACGTCTTTCACTTCGCACCGTTTTTGGGCGACAAGATTATGCTCATCATTTTTGGCGGCGTAGTCTCGGGTCTGGGCGCTGCCATCGCGCTTAAGTCCGGCGCATCCACCGGCGGCACCGACTTTATCGCGTTATGGGTCTCCAACCACACGGGCAAGACCATCTGGGGCGTCATCTTTGGTTTCAACTGCTTTATCCTGGCGATCTTTGGTTTTATGTTTGGCTGGGACAAGGCGGCGTACTCCATCGTGTTCCAGTTTATTTCGACCAAGACCATCGACAGTTTCTATCGTCGTTACGACCGCGTGACGCTGCAGATCACGACGCGCAAGGCAGACGAGGTCATGACCGCCTATGTTGACCATTTTCAGCATGGCATTAGCTGCGCCGAGGTCATTGGCGGATACAGCCGCGAGAAGATGTACCTGCTGCACGCCGTTGTATCGACCTACGAGAGCCAGGACATTATCAAGCTGGTGTGCGACATTGATCCCGGCGCCGTGATCAACGTGTTCCACACGCTCAACTTTGTGGGCGGCTGGTGGGGAGGTCATGTCGACGAGCCCATGCCCACGGCCGTTCCCGATCCCGACAAGCCCGCACGCATGGCCAGCAGGCAGGCGCGCCTCAGCGAGCAGGACAGCCTGCAGCAGGACGACGGCAAGTAGGGTTTTGGCATTTTACCGGCCCGGCGCAACCCTTCCGTATGAGCCCCACGAAAGCCCCGTTGCTTTCGAGGGACTTTCGTTTGCCCAGATAAAACCTGCCAAAATGAAGCTGTCGCTTTTTGGTAGGGAGGGTGTATCGTTTTATTAATATGAGGTAACATGAAACTAGACGTTATATACGTATTAGTTATTTCAATATTTCGATAAGAGTGATTAGATATGCCTGCGCCCAAAAATGCACCGCTTTACCAGCAGATTTACGACGAAATCAAGGATGCGATCGAGAAAGGTGTTTATGCACCCAAGGAGCGTATTCCGTCCGAGCTTGAGCTAGCCGAGCAGTACGACGTGAGCCGCATTACGGTGCGCCGCGCCGTCGAGGAGCTGTGCTCCGATGGCTACCTGGTTAAGCAGCAGGGCCGTGGCACCTTTGTCTCCACGCCGCACATCAACCGCCAGTTCCACGCTTCGACGCTGCAGACGTTTACCGCGCTGTGTGCCGATAATGACATGAAGGCGGGCGCGCATGTGGTCGATCGCCAGATTGTGCCGGCACGTCAAAACGAGATGGAGTTCTTTGGCCTGCAGAAGGACGCGCTGCTGCTGCACATCAAGCGCGTGCGTACGGCCGACGGCGAGCCCATTTTTGAGGAGAACATCTTTGTGCCGTTTGACGCCTACCGTGAGCTGTTGACGGCCGATCTTGAGGACAAGTCGATTTTTGCCGAGGTCGAGCGTGTTGGCGGAACGCCGATTGTCTCGGTTGGTTACCGCACGGTCGAGGCCGTTCGTGCCAATACCGAGCAGGCGGCCGAGTTGGGCATTGCTCCGCACGATCCACTGCTCAACCTGCGTGCCGGCTTTATCGGCCCCAATGGCGAGCCGGTCCTGATGGGTAAGCAGTACTACGTGGGATCGCGCTACGTTATGGTCATGTAGGGTTGGTTCCGCCGTTCTTACGAACGGCGGACCGATCGACGCTGCGCCTTTGGTTACGCGGTTTTACCAAACCGCGTAACGGCTCGACGCTGCAAACGCCCCTAAGCGGCAATCTGACGTTCAATCGTCGGTCGCGTACCGAAGTACGCTTCCCTCCTCTTTCACGTCACCTTGCTCGCTTAGGGGCGTTTTCGCTGACTTATGCTCAACCAGCGACGTTTCCGTGCTTGTCAAGAGATAAAACATCGGCGTTGCTGGGCCGGCACTTGGGGACGTTCCTTTTGTGCCGGCACCTGGGGACACTCCTTAGTCGTTGGGGACGTTCTTAAACGACTGGTCATTCAAGAACGTCCCCAATGACTACCCGCAGAATGAGCGTGGCTGGCAGCCGGGCGACGCCGGTCCGCGTGGCGGCGTATAATCGGCGGCAGATGATTCTGACGTTAGGAAACCATGACCGATAGCATGCAGCAGATGGCGCTCGACACGCTCGGCGCCTATTTTGGCTACACCTCGTTTCGTCCGGGACAGGACCGCATGGTGGATGCGATTCTTGCCGGTCGCGATGCGCTCGGCGTTATGCCCACAGGCGCCGGCAAGTCCATTTGCTACCAGGTGCCTGCGCTCATGCTGCCAGGCATCACCTTTGTGGTGAGTCCGCTGCTGTCGCTTATGGAGGATCAGACCCGCGCGTTGCTCGCAGCGGGTGCGCGACCCAGCTATCTCAACTCCAGTCTTACTCCGGCCCAGCAAAACACCGTGCTCAAGCGGGCGCGCGAGGGCCGCTATCAGCTTATGTATGTGGCGCCCGAGCGCCTGCTCGAGCCGCGCTTTCTGGCCTTTGCGCAGGAAGCTGCGGCCGAAGGCGGCATCGGCGTTCCGCTCGTGGCCATTGACGAGGCCCACTGCGTGAGCCAGTGGGGCCAGGATTTTCGTCCCGCCTACCTGCAGATTCGTGAGTTTATCGATTCGCTGCCGCGGCGCCCGATCGTGGCGGCGTTTACCGCCACGGCGACCGAGCGCGTGCGCGCGGACATTCAGCAGATGCTCGGCCTGCAAAATCCCGCGACGGTAGTGACGGGCTTCGATCGCAAGAACCTCTACTTTGGTTGCGAGGAGATGCGCGACAAGGCCAAGACCGCCTGGGTGCGCGACTACGTGATCGCGCATTCGAGCGAGAGCGGCATCGTGTATTGCTCGACCCGCAAGACGGTCGACGCGCTGGCCGCGGAGCTTGCCGAGGCACTGGGCCCCAGCGGCATTCGCGTAGGCCGCTACCATGCCGGCATGGGCAACGACGCCCGCCGCCAGAGCCAGCGTGCCTTTATCGACGACGACATCCAGGTGATGGTTGCTACCAACGCCTTTGGCATGGGCATCGACAAGCCCAACGTGCGCTACGTGATTCACAACAACGTGCCCGAGAGCATCGAGGCGTACTACCAAGAGGCGGGCCGCGCTGGCCGCGATGGCGATCCGGCCAGCTGTCACTTGCTGTGGAACGGTAACGATTTTCGCATGCGCCGCTTTTTAATCGACCGCGGCGATGCCGCCGATGAGGCGCTTGACGACGAGCAGCGCGCGTGGGCGCTCCAGAACCGCTACCGCCTGCTCAGCCAGATGGAGGGCTACTGCAATACCACCGGCTGTCTGCGCGAATATATGTTGCGCTACTTTGGCGACGAGGCCGCGGCCGAGCATGCGGCTGCGGCCGGTACGGGCGCCACCGCCACGGACGACGCCGAGGGCTGCGGCAACTGCAGCAACTGCCTCACGCAGTTCGAGGTCGAGGACGTCACC
>CAJMSG010000143.1:0-4943 GCA_905216105.1 uncultured bacterium
GAGGGCTAAGCCATGGCTTCTCAAGCTGAGCTCACCCCGTGCGGGGCAATGTTTGACATCTTTAAGCGCGCAGCGCACCTGAGCCATATCGAACTGTGCGGCCTGGTGCTCTCGAGCCGCCCGCTCGCCGACGGCCGTAGTCCGCAGAGCCGCGCCGCCGATCGCTCCTGGGTTTCGCGCTTTATCGTGCGCGCGCCGGTCGGCACGCTGCAGGAGCGTTATTTTGCCGATTACGGTACCTCGGCCGCGCGCATTATGTCGCAGCTGGCCCTGCGCCGCCGCAATCCCATGGATGCCGCGGCCGTGACCAATATGGTGTGCGGCCCCGCTGGCGAGCCCATGGTGCGGGCACTCGAGGAATGCCATCAGGACACGAATCTCTATCGCAATGCGCTCGAGCGCCTGTCGCAGGCGGCGGAGCTCATGCCCGCCGAGCGCGCGGAGGCTATCCTGGTACTGTTCGTCGCCGTAGGCTGTTCGGCGGATGTTCGCTCGTCGGTGACCTACGCCATCGATTACGCACATGCGACCTGCGGCGGCGCCACGTCGACGCCGCGCTCGCTGAGCACATCTTCAGTCACAGGCGAGAACGAGGCTTCGCCGGCGCATCCGCTGGGACTGTTGCGCGTGCAAAACGGCTACGTGGTGAGCGCTCCGCGCTGGATTCAACCGAGCGAGGAGGGCGTCGAGATCGGCGCGCTGGCCACGGGGGAGGGCGACATCACCGACGTCGGCGACGATGTCTCGGCTCGCCATGCCCATATCTGGTGCGATGCTCAAAATGCCTGGTATGTCGAGGACCTGTCGTCAACCAACGGCACGGTGGTGGTAAACGGGGCCACGAGCGTCTGCATCCAGGTGGAGCCCGGCCGCTCCGCCCAGCTCAATCCCGGCGACGAACTCAAACTCGGCGAATCAACCACCTATGCCATCCTCCTCGGCGCCCTCTAGCCGGCAGATAGGGACGTTCCTTTTATGCCGGCACTTGGGGACGCTCCTTAGCGTGCTCGAGCCGGCCACCCGGGGACGAAGCATTCATTTTGACCCTTGACGGTCACCCGAGGTAAACCTTTACCGCCCACCTATATTTGTCGAAATTACACTTGACGGCGGGGTACAATAAACCCGCATGCGGATTTCCGTTGCGGGCGCTTCCCGTCGCCGGGGCGTGCCCGGGAGCATCCGGCATGCGGCCTTTGCGGCGCTCGGTCATGTGCAAGACGGGTAGCTGGGCCTGTGGAGCGCGTACAGCCCTCCTCGCCTCGGCAGCCTTCTCTCCACGCCATGTACCTGCCGCTGAGTCCGCCTGTCAGATGATTGGAAGCAACAACGAAAATCCCATCACGCCAACATCCCGGCGATCGCCGGGGCCTGTATACCTATATGAGAGGAGAGGGGTATATGGCGCGTAAGTTTAAGTCTATGGACGGCAACGAGGCGGCCGCATATGTTTCGTATGCGTACACCGAGGTAGCGGGAATTTATCCCATTACGCCGTCCAGCCCGATGGCCGACCATGTCGACCAGTGGGCGGCCCAGGGTCGCAAGAACATCTTCGGCACCCCGGTCAAGGTCGTCGAGATGGAGTCCGAGGCAGGTGCAGCAGGTACCGTTCACGGTTCGCTGGGCGCCGGTGCGCTGACCACCACCTACACGGCTTCTCAGGGTCTGCTCCTGATGATCCCGAACATGTACAAGATCGCGGGCGAGCAGCTCCCGGGCGTCTTCCACGTCTCCGCGCGTTGCGTCGCTTCCCACGCCCTGAACATCTTTGGCGATCACTCCGACGTCATGGCCTGCCGTCAGACCGGCTTCGCCATGCTCGCCGAGGGCAACGTCCAGGAGGTCATGGACCTCTCGCCGGTGGCTCACCTTGCCGCCATCGAGGGCAAGACTCCGTTCCTTAACTTCTTCGACGGCTTCCGCACCAGCCACGAGATCCAGAAGGTCGCCATGTGGGACTACAAGGATCTTGCCGAGATGTGCGACATGGACGCCGTCCAGGCTTTCCGCGATCACGCGCTCAACCCTGAGCACCCGCATACCCGCGGCAGCCACGAGAACGGCGACATCTTCTTCCAGAACCGCGAGGCCTGCAACAAGGTCTACGACGAGCTCCCTGCCGTCGTCGAGGGCTACATGAAGAAGATCAACGAGAAGCTCGGCACCGATTACGGCCTGTTCAACTACTACGGCGCCCCCGATGCCGATCGCGTTGTCGTCTGCATGGGCTCCTTCTGCGACGTGCTCGAGGAAGTCATCGACTACCTCAACGCTCACGGCGAGAAGGTCGGCCTGGTCAAGGTTCGCCTGTTCCGTCCGTTCTCCATCAAGCACTTTGTCGACGTTCTCCCCGAGACCGTCAAGAAGATCGCCGTCATGGATCGCACCAAGGAGCCGGGTTCCATTGGCGAGCCGCTCTACCAGGACGTCGTCTCCGCTCTCTACGAGGCCGGCAAGACGGGCATCAAGGTCGTCGGCGGCCGTTACGGCCTGGGCAGCAAGGACACGCCTCCCGCGTCCGCGTTCGCTGTCTTCGAGGAGCTTAAGAAGGACGAGCCCAAGCGCGAGTTCACCATCGGCATCGTCGATGACGTGACCAACCTGAGCCTGCCCGAGGCCGAGGATGCGCCCAACACCGCAGCCCCCGGCACCATCGAGTGCAAGTTCTGGGGTCTGGGTGGCGACGGTACCGTCGGCGCCAACAAGAACTCGATCAAGATCATCGGCGATCACACCGACAAGTACGTTCAGGCCTACTTCCAGTACGACTCTAAGAAGACCGGCGGCGTCACCGTCTCGCACCTGCGCTTTGGTGATTCCCCGATCCGTTCGCCGTACTACGTGACCAAGGCCGACTTTGTCGCCTGCCACAACCCCAGCTACATCGTTAAGGGCTTCAAGATGGTCCGCGACGTCAAGCCGGGCGGCACCTTCCTGGTCAACTGCCAGTGGAGCGACGAGGAGTTCGCCGAGCACATGCCCGCCGTGGCCAAGCGCTACATCGCGAACAACAACGTCAACGTCTACCTGATCGACGCTATCGACCTGGCCGCCAAGGTCGGCATGGGCAAGCGCACCAACACGGTGCTCCAGTCCGCCTTCTTCGCACTGGCCAAGGTCCTGCCCGCCGAGGAGGCTCTGCAGTACATGAAGGACGCGGCCACCAAGTCTTACATGAAGAAGGGCCAGGCCATCGTCGACGCCAACCACAAGGCCATCGATGCCGGCGCTACCGCCTTCCGTAAGTTCGAGGTTCCGGCCGACTGGGCTACCGCCGAGGATGCTGCTCCCGTCGAGCTCTCCGAGGAGACCAAGTCCGCCATCGCCCAGCAGGTCAAGAACCTGCTCGAGCCCATCGATCGCATGGATGGCGACAGCCTGCCCGTTTCCGCCTTCGTCGGTTGCGCCGACGGCCAGTTTGAGCTGGGCGCCTCCGCATACGAGAAGCGCGGCGTCGCCGTGGTCGTTCCTCACTGGGACGAGACCAAGTGCATCCAGTGCAACCAGTGCGCCTATGTGTGCCCGCATGCCACCATCCGTCCGTTCGCGATGACCGAGGACGAGGCTGCCGCCGCGCCCGAGGCTACCCGCACGCTCGACGCCATGGGCCCCAAGGCCAAGGGCATGAAGTTCACCATGGCCGTGTCCCCGCTCGACTGCATGGGCTGCACCAACTGCGTCAAGGTCTGCCCCAAGGGCGCCCTCGAGATGGTTCCCACCGAGCAGGAGATGGACCAGCAGCCCGTTTGGGACTACATGGTCGAGAACGTCTCCGAGAAGAAGGAGCTCATCGCGGCCAACGTCAAGGGCAGCCAGTTTAAGCAGCCCTACCTGGAGTTCTCCGGCTCCTGCGCCGGTTGCGCCGAGACCGCCTATGCACGTCTGGTGACCCAGGTCGCCGGCGACCGCATGTTCATCTCCAACGCCACCGGCTGCTCCTCCATTTGGGGCAACCCCGCTGCCACCGCTCCTTACTGCAAGGACAAGGACGGTCACGGCCCGGCGTGGAACAACTCCCTGTTCGAGGACAATGCCGAGCACGGTCTGGGCATGGCCGTGGGCTACGAGGCCGTCCAGCACAAGCTGATTGCCGCTACCCAGGACATCATCGCCGCCGATGGTCCGTCCGATGAGCTCAAGGCTGCCGGCCAGGCTTGGATCGACTCCGTCAACGACGCCGAGGCTTCCAAGACCGCTGCCGCTGCCTACGTTGCCGAGCTCGAGAAGTGCGGTTGCGACGCTTCTAAGGCGATCCTCGCCGACAAGGCTTACCTCACCAAGAAGTCCTTCTGGATCTTCGGCGGCGACGGTTGGGCCTACGACATCGGCTTCGGTGGCCTGGACCACGTCCTGGCTTCCGGCCACAATGTCAACGTCTTCGTCTTCGACACCGAGGTGTACTCCAACACCGGCGGTCAGGCCTCCAAGGCCTCGAACCTGGGCCAGGTCGCTCAGTTCGCCGCTGCCGGTAAGGTGACCAAGAAGAAGTCCCTGGCCGAGATTGCCATGAGCTACGGCTACGTCTACGTGGCGCAGGTCGCCATGGGCGCCAACCCGGCTCAGACCCTCAAGGCCATCCACGAGGCCGAGGCCTACGACGGCCCGTCCCTCATCATCGGCTACAGCCCCTGCGAGATGCACTCCATCAAGAAGGGCGGCATGCAGAACTGCCAGGCCGAGATGAAGAAGGCCGTCGAGTGCGGTTACTGGAACCTCTTCCGCTTCAACCCCGAGGCTGCTGCCGGTAAGAAGTTCTCGCTCGATTCCAAGGAGCCCGCGGGCGGCTATCAGGAGTTCCTGATGAACGAGGCCCGTTACGCTTCGCTGACGCGTTCCTTCCCCGAGCGCGCCGAGGAGCTCTTCAAGGAGAACGAGCAGGCCGCTATGGACCGCTACGCTCACCTGCTGAAGCTCAAGACGGTGTACAACGAGGCCTAGGT
>CAJMSG010000144.1:0-4848 GCA_905216105.1 uncultured bacterium
GAGGTCAAGCGCGTTATCGCCGTGCTTTCCGGCAAGGGCGGCGTCGGCAAGTCATTCGTCACCGGCGCCATCGCCACGGAGCTTTCCCGCCACGGTCACAAGGTCGGCGTCCTCGATGCCGATATTACCGGCCCCTCTATCCCTAAGATGTTCGGTATGAGCGGACGTCACGTCCATGCCCTCGGCAACCTTATGCTGCCCGAAATCTCCGAGCACGGCGTCAAGGTTATGAGCTCTAACCTGCTGCTCCAAAACGAAACCGACCCCGTCCTCTGGCGCGGTCCGGTTATCGCGGGTGCCATCAGGCAGTTCTGGAGCGAAACCTCATGGGGCCCCATCGACTACCTGCTGGTCGACATGCCTCCGGGAACGGGCGACGTCGCCCTCACGGTCTTCCAGTCGCTGCCCGTCGATGGCATCGTCATCGTCACGAGCCCGCAGGATCTGGTCTCGATGATTGTCGCCAAGGCGGTCAACATGGCCGAGAAGATGAACGTCCCCATTCTGGGAATCGTCGAAAACATGAGCTATATCGAATGCCCCGATTGCGGCAAGAAGATCGAGGTCTTTGGCAAGAGCAAGCTCCCCGAGGTCGCCGAGCGTTACAACCTCGAGATCCTAGGGCAGCTTCCCATCAATCCGGCACTCGCCGAGGCTTGCGACAAGGGCGAGGTTGAGACCGCACTGCCCGACGGTATGCTGCCCCAAGCCGTCTCTGCCGTCGAGGCCATTGCCCCGCACGAGACCGCCGAGGCCTAAGTGAACACAAACGCCTCCTATGACGTCTTGGTAATCGGCGGCGGGGCCTCGGGTCTCGCCGCCGCCATTACGGCCGCACGCGCAGGCAAAAGCGTCTGCATCGTTGAGCGCGATGTTGCCTGCGGCCTTAAACTCCTTGCGACCGGCAACGGCCGCTGCAACCTTTCCAACGAATCAATTGATTTCCAGCGGTACAACCGCCCCGCATTCGTCGAATCCGTCATGGGTCCCCAGCCCGAGCAAGAGCTCGGCAGTTTCTTCTCCTCGCTGGGCATCATGACGACCTCCGAGGAGGGCCGGCTGTATCCGCGCTCCCTTCGTGCCGAATCGGTGCGCGATGCGCTTCTCAACGCTTGCAATCACCTGGGTATCACCTTGATTTGTGGAGCAAACGTTGCCTCGGCATTCAAAGCCCCCGAGGGCTGGACACTCCAAATAGACCGTCCCGCGCGATCACTCAAGGCAAAAAAGCACGACGACCGAAAAACGGAGGTTCGCTCGCTTCGGAAGGCGCTCGCCGACACCTCTCGCAAGAACGAGACGTTGCAGGCAAAGGCCGTAATTATCGCTACGGGCGGCAGCCCCGCCGACATCGCGAAGATGTTCGATCTTTCCCTCACACCGCAGCGCCCCGTCCTCTGCCCCGTGTCGGCATCGGTCTTCGGCGACCAGACTGCGCTCAAGACACTGGATGGCCTGCGCGTCCGCGCCCGTTTGATGCTCACCCGCAATCACGAGGAGCTCTGGCGCGAAGACGGCGAAGTGCTCTTCCGAACCTTTGGCATCTCGGGCGTTGCCGCCTTTAACCTCTCCCGTCGCGTCCAGCGCGGCGACACGATTCTGCTCGACGTTTTCCCCGACCTCTCCAAAGACGAATTGCTCGATATGCTCAATCAGCGAGTTGAGTTGCTCGGCGGCTTTTCACCCCGCGACCCCCGCTGGCTCGACGGCATGCTCGCCCCGCAGTTCTCTCGCGTTGTCTGCACCGCATTCGAACAGTGCCACCCCGGGTCGCACGACGTCATCCATCTGGTCTCAATCCTCAAGCACTTTAAGCTGCTCGTCGAAGGAACGACAGAGGAGCGTTCGGCCCAGGTCACGCGCGGTGGCGTGCCCATCGAGAGCGTCTCAGCTCCCAACCTCTGCGTGAGCAACGCGGCAGGCGCCCCACTTTACATCTGTGGCGAGACGCTCGACATCGATGCCGATTGCGGCGGTTTCAACCTTGCGTGGGCTTGGATCTCGGGTATTCGCGCTGCAAGCAGCCTATAGCCGCGCAGTCTATAATCAAAACGCATTCGGGCCGTCTGGGACACCGGGCGGCCTCTTTCTTGCATCTAAGGAGACCTCGATGATCGAAATCACCCAAGTCCACGCGTCACTCGATGAGGCCAGCGACGAAGCCGCCTGCCTTGCTATTGGTAGACGCGCCGTCAAACGAGCCCTGCGATGCGAGGATTCCCAGATTAAAGCCATTGAGCTCCATCGCAAGTCAATCGACGCCCGTAAAAAGCGAGATGTCCATTTTATTTTGAGCTTTCGAGTCGAGCTGACAAGCTCCCGACTCGAGCAGGAGGTGGTCGACCGCGTCGCCGAGCGCGACCGCTCGCGCATCCGCATGGTAGACGGCGAGGCTCCTTCATTCCCCAACCCTGTCCCGAATGCACCCAAGGGGCGTCCCGTCGTTGTCGGCGCCGGTTGCGCCGGCCTCTTCGCCGCCCTGACCCTTGCCGAAGCGGGCCTTAAACCCCTGCTCATCGAGCGCGGCGACCCCGCACTTCGCCGCTCGGAAGCGATTGATCTCTTTCTTAAGGAGCGTATCCTCGACCCCGAAAGCAATATCCAATTTGGCCTGGGCGGCGCAGGGACCTTCTCGGACGGCAAGCTCAACACGGGAACCAAGAATCCTGCCCATCGACTGATTCTTGAGACCTTCGTCGAAGCGGGCTCACCTCGCGACATCCTGTGGGACGCCAAGCCGCACATTGGCTCCGACATCCTACCCACCGTCGTCACCAACATATCTCAGCGCATCGAGCAGCTCGGTGGAACCGTCCGCTATCGAACAAAGCTCGTCAATATTCGAACCGATGGATCTGGCGCCATCACCGGCGTCGATGTCCAACCGCCCCAAGAAACCACAAGCGAGACAATCGCCACAAAGCACCTCATTCTCGCCTGCGGCCATTCCGCCCGCGACGTATTCGAGCTTCTCAAGGAGCATAACGTTGCCCTCGCGCAAAAGACCTTTGCCATGGGTGTGCGCATCGAGCATCCACAGCGCGACATCGACCGTGCCCAATATGGCCCTTCGGCGGGACACCCGGCACTCGGAGCAGCCCCCTACAAGCTTGTCGCCCATATCCCCAACGGCCGCAGCGTGTTCTCGTTTTGTATGTGCCCCGGCGGACAGGTTGTCGCGGCTTCTTCCGAGCAGGGCCATCTGTGCGTCAACGGTGCCAGCCTCAATGCCCGCGACGGGCGCAACGCAAATGCCGCCCTACTCGTTAACGTCACACCTGATGACCTTCCCAGCGATGATCCGCTCGCAGGCATTGAGCTCCAGCGCGCCTGCGAGCGAGCCGCCTATCGTCTGGGTGGCTCCAACTGGAACGCGCCGGCACAGCTCGTCGGGGATTTCCTTGCGGGGCGCGCCAGCACGGCACCCGGAAAGGTAAAACCAACCTATCCACTTGGCGTGACCTGGACGGCGATCGACGATGCCCTCCCGCAGCATATCGTCGAATCGCTTCGTTTGGGAATCCCCCTGCTCGGTAAGAAGCTGCGTGGCTATGACCGCCCCGATGCGGTCCTCACTGGCGTGGAGACGCGTTCGAGCTCCCCGGTCACCGTCACCCGCGATCGAACATGCCACGCCACGTCGACCCCGGGCCTTTACCCTTGCGGCGAGGGTGCCGGATATGCCGGCGGCATCATGAGCGCCGCCACCGACGGCATCCGTTGCGCTGAGGCGCTGATAGCAGACCTCTAGTGCACGAACTCTCGCGTCCGAACGACACAGGCCCCGAGCTCCACAGGGAACTCGGGGCCTGTTCGCTACTTCCCGAATCGTGCACCCTGGCGTTTTCTGCCCGAAGCAAAGGTAGAACCCTTGCGAGCCTGCGAACGCAAACGCTCAATCGTTTCGTCCTCAGATGCGCCCTCAAGCATCGCTCGAATCTGAACGACGGCATCGCGCAGACGTGCCGCCTCCTCAAAGTCCATGGCGGCGGAAGCGTTACGCATGTCTTCCTCCATGGTCTCGACGATCCGCACGAGCTCGTCATGCGGTAGCCCTTCCAGCTGCTCGGCAAGCGTTTGCTCGGGTGCCACCGTCTCCGGCGCGGCGCCCTCGCCGTTTTCATCGGGCGTATAGAACGCACCATGGCCCAGAGAGTCGCCCTTCGAGCGTCCCTTCGAGCCCACAGTCTTTTCGGCCTCGGCAATAAAGCTCGAAATGTCGTTAATGGCCTTGCGGACCGTCTTGGGCACAATGCCATGCTCTTCGTTATATGCCATCTGAATCTCGCGACGGCGTTGCGTCTCCTCGATGGCCTCTTTCATCGAATCGGTCACAACGTCTGCATACATGATGACCTCGCCGTCGGCATTACGGGCCGCACGGCCAATCGTCTGAATCAACGAACGGCGGTTGCGCAAGAAGCCTTCCTTGTCGGCGTCGAGAATTGCCACCAGCGAGACCTCGGGAAGGTCCAGACCCTCGCGAAGCAGGTTAATGCCAACGAGAACATCGATCTTTCCCTCGCGCAGCGTTCGCAGAATCTCGACACGGTCCATCGTCGCTGTATCGGAATGCATGTAATTGACCTTAATGCCGGCATCAAGCAGATGGTCGGTCAGGTCCTCGGCCATGCGCTTGGTGAGCGTGGTCACCAGCACGCGCTCCTTGCGGGCAACGCGCTCGCGAATCTCGTCCTCAAGATCGTCAATCTGCCCACGAACCGGACGCACATCGATCTTGGGGTCGAGTAGACCAGTCGGACGAATAATCTGCTCAACGTCGTTCTGGCTAACCCGCAGCTCATAGTCGCCCGGCGTGGCCGAAACGTAGATGAACTGGGGAATCCT
>CAJMSG010000145.1:0-4832 GCA_905216105.1 uncultured bacterium
ACCTATCAGGGCGAGATCTTCCCGTTCATGAGCACCTTTATCCACACGCTTGCCGAGCACGCCTATCAGAACCGTACGGTGGCGCTCGTTGAGGCCGGCTCCTGGGCGCCCACCGCTGCCAAGGTTATGACCAAGGAGCTCGAGGGCATGAAGGACATCACCCTGGCGCAGAACAAGGTGACCGTGCTGGGCTCGCTCAACGACGCCTCGCGCGCTCAGATCGAGGTTCTCGCCGACGAGCTGTCCAAGTAGCGACACATTCACTTCTGATGCTCAACCACCACAAAGGAGACCTTTGTGGTGGTTTTTGTTTAAGCGCCGGCGATGACGAGGGCTGGACGTGAGCTGTCAGTGGCCTCGGCGATCGAGGTGGCGACGGCATGGTCGGGGTCACGGTCCATCACGATGGAGTCGACATCGGCAAGCTCGGCAAAGCGGTACATGCCGCGTCCGTTAACCTTGCTGGCGTCCATGAGGGCGACGCTTTGATGGGCTGCGGCGATCATAGCCGTTTTGGTCTCGGCCATCTGGGGAAAGTCGGTCGTAAAGCCGCAGCTGGGGACAAAGGCGCCGGGGCACATGACGGCCAGATCGGCATGGACCATTTGGAGCGCCTGCATAGTGAGCGGTCCGTACAAATAACGATGGCCTTTGCGCAGCGCCCCGCCCAGCATGACGACATCGACTGAGGGCATGCTCTCGTCGATGTAATCGGCAATGGTAATGTCGGCCGTGATGACGGTGATACCGTCGCGCTGATCGAGGAGCCGGACGAACTCGAGCGCCGTGGTGCCCGAGTCGACGAGCAGCGTGTCGCCGTCATTGACGAGCTCGATGGCGCTTTGCGCGATGGCCTGCTTGGCGGCGACGTTGACATTGATGCGGCGATCCTGCGTGGAAACGGTCAGGCGTTTGTGGAGCGATACGGCACCGCCATGCGTGCGGCGCAGCTTGCCTGCTTCGGCGAGCGCGTCAAGGTCGGCGCGGGCGGTGACGGAGGACACGCCAAAGGTCTGGGCGATTTCTGCTACCTGCACCGAGGCATTATGATCGAGCATTTCCAAAATGGCGGTACGGCGTTCGTCGGCAAAGGCACGGTTGGTGGCTTGGGCCATGCTTGCTCCATTCTCGGCTAAATTTGCAGGAATTGTGTTGACTCTATTTTCGTTCATTTTCTTTTTGAGTAAGAAAATACCTTTCGATTACTTATCTTTTCTATAAAAGAAAGACGCTGAACGCCCAAAATTCAATATCGAACATGTTCACTCGGCTCAAATTTCTTCCGTTTGCTTTTCAAAAATGACTGTATTGACCTGCATGGGCTCAATATCTCGCACGTGCAAAGCTGCTGAATTTCATACAATGAGCGCAGCAAAACGCAAGGTAAAACGCCTTGTGAACAACTACGCCCGATGTCCAGATGCGGGCGAGGGAGAGGAGCAAACGCTCATGGCACTTGTTACCACCGAAAAGATGCTCAAGGACGCTCAGGCCGGCCACTACGCTGTTGGCGCGTTCAACGTCGAGAACCTCGAGTTTGTTATGGCCGTTCTGGCCGCTGCCGAGGAGACCAAGTCCCCCGTCATCATGCAGACCACCCCGGGCACCATCAAGACCGCTGGTCTGGACTACTTCTACGGCATGGTCAAGGCTGCCGCCGAGCGCGCTTCCGTGCCCGTTGCCCTGCACCTCGATCACGGCGACGGCTATGACCGCTGCATGCAGGCTTTCCGCACCGGCTACACCTCTGTCATGATCGACGGCTCGCACGAGTCCTTCGAGGACAACATCGCCCTGACCAAGTCCGTCGCCGATGCTGGCCGCGCCATGGGCGTGCCCGTCGAGGCCGAGCTCGGTAAGGTTGGCGGCAAGGAGGACGACGGTCCCGCGGTTGAGGGCGAGAGCCCCTACACCGATCCTGCCGAGGCCAAGGAGTTCGTCGAGCGTACCGGCTGCACCTCCCTCGCTATTGGCGTTGGCACCAGCCACGGTGTGTACACGAGCGATCCGCACATCGAGCAGTCCGTGGTCAAGGCTATCCGCGACGCCGTCGACGTGCCGCTGGTTCTGCACGGCACCTCCGGTGTGCCCGATGAGCAGGTTGCCGAGGCTGTGAAGAACGGCATCTGCAAGGTTAACTACGCCACCGAGCTGCGTCAGGCCTACACCAAGGGCTTCATGGCCTACATGGCCGAGAACCCCGCCTGCTTCGATCCCAAGAAGCCGGCCAAGGAGGGCATGCGTGAGATCACCGAGCTGGTTAAGATCCGCATGACCAACCTCAATTCTGTGGGCAAAGCAGAGTAACAGCAAGGGTACTCCGACTCGCTACATATCCCGGGGAGGGATGAGGGCTTAGTTCCCCAATCGTCCTCGGGCATGCAAAAAGCCTCGCTGCGCACTTCGTGCGGCGAGGCTTTTTGCCCCCTGCGGAAAGATTGGGGAACTAAGCCCTCGTCCCTCCCAAGTTGACCTTCTCGAGGTCGTCGCCCTTGTGGCGTTAGGTCTGAAAATAATAAGAAGCCTTCGCGCTGCGGAATGATTTTGGAAACCAAGTACGGGACCCGCCCAAACCGTCCTGCTCAATCGCCCTTGTGGTGTTGGGGCTGAAAGGGTGGGACGCGTGAGTTATTTGGTTGTTAGGGTTAGTAGGTCGTTGGGGGTTTTGAGGTTGTAGGTGGCGTTTGGGATGTCTTGGTGTGATCCCCATGCCGCTCTGGCAAAACTGACCCCTGCCGAAGTTGCGCATTGTTCGTCGTAGACGGTGTCGCCCACGTAGACGACGTTGCCAGGATTCGCGCCCGTACGCCGGAGATATTCGAGCATGGGTGCGGGCGAAGGCTTGTGCTCGGTTGTGTCTTCGACAAGGATGATGTGTTCAAAAAACTTATCGAAGCCAAGGGGTGCAATTTCGTCTGTGTATTCGTCGCGCGCACGTGAGGAGACGATGCCAAGTTTGCAGCCGTTGTTGGCGAGTGTTGCGATGACTTCAAGCAAGCCTGGAAACACGCTGATGGTGCTTTTAAAGCTGGCGGCAACTTGGCACCAGCGATCCAACGTTGCCTGCGAGTAGATTCCAAGTTTCTCAAGGGCATCCTTGCCGGGTATGCCGAGGGCAAATTCAAGCTCGTGTCGGGGGAGCGTTTTGCCGGTCTCTTCTTGGACAATCTGGATAAGCGATGATAGAACGCTTTCTTCTGTATCTGCCAATGTCCCATCAACGTCAAATACGATATGGTCAAAGTGCTTCATATGATTGCTCCTCTCTGTTGTTTGCCTGCAAGTTTGATGCGGTGACAGAAGAAAGGCTAGCGGGATTTCTGCCTGGTGCTATCGAGATTCTGCCTCGCTGCTCGATAGCTCGAAGGAGTGCACCCCATTTGTTCTTTAAATACCTGGCCAAGATGGCTTGCTGTTATAAATCCGCATTGGCGCGCGACTGTCTGTACCGTTCGCGTGGTGTGTGCCAAAAGTTCGCAAGCACGGTTTATGCGGTATGCGCGTAGATATGCCGCCGGGGTCGTTCCTGCACAAGTTTCGATAATGCGGTAACACTCTCTTTCGCTTACGCCGGCTGCAGATGCCATCTGGGGCACATCTATAGCGGCTGCATAGTTTGCGCGGATAAAGTCCAGGATTGCCTTGAACTGTACGTCGCGGCTGGTCATCCAAGAGGCGCCGTCGGAGGAAAAGAGCGGTTCGGCCTTGGCGTAAATCTGAATCCAGAGCTCTGACAAGTTATTTCGAAGCGCCATCTCGTTCTGCGGCCGTTGAAGGTCGTGGCTAAAGGAGCTCTTCAGCAAATCGATAAAGGGCATATCGTCGGGGTTGGTGGGCGACCATTTGAGCACATCGACGCCTCGACATTGAAGTAATGGATTGATGTAGCACTTTTGGAGACGTCCCGCGGGATCGCCGAGCATCGACGGCTGAAAGATATGCAGCATTTGAATGGCTGGCGCCGAATTGGGTGATTGCAGCGTGCTGTGCAAAACGCCGCCGTTGATAAAGCCGGCGGACCCTTCCTCAAAGCGTACGTGCTCATGAGCCGCGCGCGTTCGATAGTCAATCGCTCCCTGCTCCATGTAGAAAAGCTCAACTTCGGAATGCCAGTGCCAGGGGACGGAATTGCCCGGATAGCGAGCGAATTCTGCGCGTTCGGCAATATAGGGCCAGTCTTCGGCGGTCTCGGGAAACGCTTCCTCGCGTCCTCCGCGGTGCAATTCTATGTGATCCATGTTTCGCATGGCATCAGTATAAAGCGCGATGGGCTTAGATTGCTCTTGCCTGTTCGGGGAACGCCTTGTCTAGGGATGCTTGGAGCTTTTCGAACGATGCTCGCAAGTTGTGGCTCTGGTCGGTTGAGCGTTTGGCTTTTGTGATGGGGGAGTCGAGGAGGCTGTTTCTCTGTGTCGGGGGGAAGGAGAAAAGGTCTGCATGTTTTAGGGATGGCTGCTGTGTTGCGTCATTGGAAGAATGCATGCTTATGCGGCCTCCTCGATGTCCACCAAAAGGTTGCGCACGGGGTGTGCTGCTAGGTCCCGTGCGTTGGCAGTATTATGCCGCGAGCGCAGATAAGGAAGTGCTAAAGAAAGGCTTAATCAGGTTTGATGTAACCATGAAACCGCAGGTCAAAGCTATTGCATAACACTCTTGAAAGGTTTTGGACTTAAGCGCTTTCTAAGGTTTGTGACGTGGATGTGGCGCGGACGTGCGGAGCGTGTGAATGCTCGCTGTTAGCGCTGCGGCTCTGCGGCGCGCACCTGCTCGATGACCTTTTCCATCGTGGTGTCGATGCGGTCTTTTTTGAGCTCGCATTCCCAGATGGTTAT
>CAJMSG010000146.1:0-4825 GCA_905216105.1 uncultured bacterium
TACATCTCGGCGGGAACGACCGCCTTGACGCGGACCTGCTGGCTCTTGGTGAAGGTGCCGGCGGAGCGGGCATCCTCAAGGGCCTTGGTCACGGCGCTACGGAGCTCGAGTGAAGCCTCGAGCACGCCCTCAAACTCATTGGCCTCGTCGACCGTGATGGGCGACTTGTACCAATCGAGCAGCGCGGCGTACTTCTGGTGATCGACGCAGCCGGCGGGCGCATAGGCCATGGCCTCGTCGACCGTGTAGGACAGGATCGGCTGAAGGTCGCGCATGAGCATCGAGAAGAGCTCGGCGAGCACGGTCTGGGCGCTGCGGCGCTCGAGCGAGCCGGGCTTCTCGCAGTACAGACGGTCCTTCAGAGCGTCGAGGTACACGTTGGAGAGCTCGGTAACCACGAAGTCGTAGAGCGCGCGGTAGGCACGCGGGAACTCGTAGCTGGCGTAGGCATCGTCGACCTCGGCCTGAACCTGGGTCAGGCGGGCAACCATGAGCTTGTCGAGCGGCAGCAGGTCGGCAAAGGCGACGCCGTCGGTCTCGGGCTCAAACTGACCCTCGAGCTCGGAGAGCAGGAAGCGCAGCGTGTTGCGGAAACGACGGTAGGCATCGGACGTACGAGCAAGGATCTCGTGGTCGATGGACACGTCGGAGCTGGTGTCGACGGAGGCAACCCACAGGCGGATGATGTCGGCGCCCATCTCGTCGCAGACCTTGTTGGGGTCGATGACGTTGCCGAGCGACTTGGACATCTTGCGGCCTTGGCCGTCGAGGGTGAAGCCCTGCGAGACGACCGCCTTGTACGGAGCGTGGCCGTTGGCACCCACCGAGGTGAGCAGCGAGCTCTGGAACCAACCGCGGTGCTGGTCGGAGCCCTCGAGGTACACATCCGCCGGGTACTCAAGCTCGGGGCGATACTCACAGACGGCCTTCCAAGAGACGCCGGAGTCCCACCACACGTCGAGGATGTCCTTATCGGCCTTGAGGTGATGGCCGCCGCATTTGGGGCAGACGCAGGCCTCGCCCAGGTAGCTCTCGGGAGCGTCGGTGAACCAGGCGTCGGAGCCCTTCTCGTGGAAGAGCTTGATGACGGCGTCGAGCGTGGCGTCGTTCATGACCTTCTCGCCGCAGTCGGCGCAGGTGTAGCTCGGGATGGGCACGCCCCAGTTGCGCTGACGGCTGATGCACCAGTCGGGACGCTGCTCGACCATGGCGCCGATGCGGTTGGCGGCGTGAGCCGGATACCACTTGACGTTCTCGCGGACCTCCTTGCCAGCCTGCTCGCGCAGACCGGTCTTGTCCATCGAGACAAACCACTGGTCGGTAGCACGGAAGAGCACCGGATGCTTGCAGCGCCAGCAGTGCGGATAGCTGTGCGTAATCTTCTTCTCGAGGACCAGGGTGCCGCGCTCGCGCAGGAACTCGATGATGTGCGGGTTGGCCTCATCGGTATCCATGCCGCTGAAGGGGCCACCGGTACCAAACTCCTCGCCGGTGTAGAACTTACCGTCGTCATCGACAGGCATGCAAATGTCGGTGATGCCCTCCTTGAGGCAAGCAAAGTAGTCGTCGACGCCGTGGCCGGGCGAGTTGTGGACGATACCGGTACCGTCATCGACGCCGACGTAATCGGCCAGCAGCGCCACGCCCTCGACACCGTCAAAGATCGGCTGCTTGTAGTGGATGTGGTGGAAGGTCTCGGCGGGAACCACGTAGGGCTTGCCGTCGACCATGACCGGGGTGTACTCCCAGCCAAACTCCTCGCAGCACTTGGGAGCCAGGTCCTCGAGCATGACCTCGGCGCGGCCATCGTGCTCAACGGCGACATAGGCGGCGCCGGGCTTGAGGGAAACAGCCTGGTCGGAGGGGATGGTCCACGGCGTGGTCGTCCAGATGATAAAGTCAACCGGGCCGTCGAAGTTCTCTAGGCCGGCGGGCTTGGAAGTCATCTCAAAGCGAACGAAGATGGAGGGGCTCGTCTCGTCAGAGTACTCAATCTCGGCCTCGGCAAGCGCGGTGTGGCAGTGCTTGCACCAGTGAACGGGCTTGTGACCACGATAGATCATGCCCTTGTCGAACATGGCCTTGAAGACCTCGATGTCGGCGGCGTCATGCTGGTGATAGAGCGTCAGATACGGGTTGTCCCAGTCGCCAAGCACGCCAAGGCGACGGAAGCCGGCCTTCTGCAACTCGATGTTCTCGACAGCGAACTTATTGCAAAGCTCGCGGATCTTAGCCGTGGAGGTCTGGTTGAACTTCTCGGTGCCGAGCTTCTCCTCGACCTTGTGCTCAATCGGCTGACCGTGGCAGTCCCAACCGGGGACATAGGGAACTTCGCAGCCCTGCATCATCCAGTAACGGTTGATCATGTCCTTGGAGATCTTGTTCATGGCGTGGCCGATGTGGATCGGGCCGTTGGCGTACGGAGGACCGTCGTGCAGCACGAACTTCTTGTGACCCTCGTTCTTCTTTAGAACTTGCTCGTAGACCTTGTTGTCCTGCCAGTCCTTGAGTCGCTTGGGCTCGGACTTGGAAAGACCGGCACGCATGGGAAATCCGGTTTTGGGCAGATTCATCGTCTGCTTGTACTCGTTTGCCACGGTACCCCTTTCTTGTCATGGGCGCGCACGCCCTCTGGGCACCAAAAAAGCGCCCGTCCCTACAAGCTGGGACGAAGCGCCACAAAAAGGGTAGTCTGCCCATAAAAGCTCTTCGCTTAACCACCCAGCTTAGATGCCCTCACCCGCGTCGCCGCGCGCTCGCATCCGTTACTCGGCTGGCCTGTATCGACGACCATCTCGGCGATGTCTACTAAGACGAACCTGCGCGGCACGTCCGTTGGGACCGCAGCTCCGGGGTGATTTTCATCGGTCGCATGCACGGGTTCTCAGCGCTCCCCGATCTCTGTAGCATGCGGACGGCCGACTACTCGTCCCCATCAACGCTTATGCGGAGTATGCTAGCACGTTCCGCGCCGACGAAAAACCCTCAACACTGGTTTTATACGTTCGAAATTTCTCGCGGCTGTGGACCTTCTCTTGGAGCAAAATACCTGAAAGCACTCTATCGAACGAAAGAAGGTTGCTATGCGCACGATTGGAATGAGCGACTACACCGTTGGCGAGGATTGCTTTGACGAGCTTCCCACCGCACTGGCGGAGTACGGAGCGACCAAGGTCGCGATCATCGGTGGCAAGCGGGCACTGGCCGCAGCACTTCCCGGTATCGAAGCTGCGCTAGCGGGTACCGACGTCGAGATTCTGGAGACGCGCGTCTACGGCACCAACAGTACGCGCGCCAATATCGCCAAGGTCGTAAACTCCCCCGCCTGCCAGGAAGCCGACGTGCTCATTGCTTGCGGCGGCGGCAAGGCGCTCGACACCGTGAAGACCGCAGCCATCGAGCTCAAGAAGATCGTCTTTACGGTGCCGACGATTTGCTCCAACTGCTCCGCTGCGACCGCCATTGCCGTCGTGTACAACGACGATGGCTCGCTCGAGGGCTATTCGTACCCCAACCGACCGGCGCACATCTTCATCAACCCCAAGATCATCGCCGAGGCACCGGCAGAGTATTTCTGGGCCGGCGTAGGCGATGCCCTGTCTAAGCAGCCCGAGGTCGAGTACGCCACGAGCGCCGGCAATTTGGAGCACACGGCAGGCCTTGGCTTGGCACTCGCCCACACCTGTTCCGAGCCGCTGTTTACCTATGGCGTCCAGGGTCTTGAGGACGTGCGCCAGGACCTGTCGAGCGAGGCTGTCAAGCAGATCGCGCTCGACATCGTGGTCAACACGGGCTATGTCTCGAACCTGACCAACCAGAACGATTACTACTACAACTCGAGCGTGGCGCACGCGTTCTACAACGCCACTTGCAGCATTCCGCGTGAGGGCACCTACCTGCACGGCGAGGTCGTGAGCCTGGGCGTGCTCGTGTTGTTCGCCTACACGGGCGACACCGAGAACCTTAAGCGCTACGCTGCCTTTAACAAGCAGATGGGGCTGCCCGTGACGCTTGAGCAGGTCGGGCTTTCCGAGTCCGATATCCCGGCCCTGTGCGAGTACGCGCACGCCACCAACGAGTGGAAGCAGGGCAACCCGGAACCTTTCACCGACGAAAAGTTCGCCGCCGCCATCAAGGCTGCCGACACCTACGGCCACGCACTCTAGGACTGGCCCAAAACCACCACAAAGGGGACAGGCACCTTTGTGGTGGTTTTTTATTGCTCCACCATTCAGTTCGTACTCAAACCCGATTCTATACGAGAAAGGGTTCGGGTTCGTTTTTTGTTTATCGGTAATTCTGCGGAAGGACCACTCGGAACGGTAAACAGGAACGAACAGAGGCAGGGTATCATCGTGGTGATGGCATCCTGCCTTTTGCTTTGCGGAACCAAGGTCGCTTTATGCGAACTTGATCGCCACTTATATGGCGCATTGATGGCAATTGCTGCGCACGTGCGTGCCGGGAGTCTGTACACCTCTGGCAAGGCGTAACACACTAGACTTTGTTCCAAAGTCCGTGTGCTAAGGGGGCAGGGCCCTTAGAATTCCTGTGGAGTGTGTACGCACGTACGCAGGAAAACAGCAAATTACGCTATATCAGGGCGTTCTTTCATTGGAGCGTATGGTATACACGGCTTAGTTCAACAAATACGAATTTATATATAAAGGAGAATATTGATGAAACTGTTTTTATGTTCGCACTTTTCAAGTGTAGGAAGTCTGATAAAGGAAGAAATTGAAAATAAAAAAGTCGCATTTATTCCAACAGCTTCGCTGCGTGAAGGCTACACCGGTTATGTCGGCTCGGCTCGAAAATTATTCAA
>CAJMSG010000147.1:0-4804 GCA_905216105.1 uncultured bacterium
GCGGCAAAACTTGCCAAGATTATCGAGGGGATGGCATAGATGAGCGGACTGATTATCGATAGCGAAGCCTGTATCGGCTGCGGTCGCTGCGTTCGCGCCTGTGCCTCGGGTGGCATCGTAGTGGAGGGCGAGCGGCCCAACCGTTGCGCACGCGTAACCGACGGCTGCATCCTATGCGGCGGGTGCGTCGATGCCTGCCCCGTTAATGCTATCTCGATCGAGCGTGACGAGGCCGCCGGTGCGGCAGACCTTGACGCATATCGAGACATTTGGGTCTTCGTGCAGACTGACGAGCACGACGCCGTGACTCCCGTTGCCTATGAGCTTATGGGCAAGGGCCGCGAACTTGCCGATGCACGCGGCTGTCGCCTAGTGGCGCTGGTCGGCATGGGCCCCGAGGGCTCTCTCGGGAATCTGGAGCATCTGGTTTGCGCCGGTGCGGACGAAGTTCTGGTCTGTCGTGACGAGCGCCTGCGTCAGAACGACGCGGAGGTCTATGCTCGCCTCATCTGCGATTTGGTAGCCGAGCACAAGCCCGAAGCCATTCTGTACGGTGCGACCGCCTTTGGCCGCGAGCTGGCGCCTGGCGTTGCCGTGCGCCTGAAGACGGGCCTTACGGCTGACTGCACCGTGCTTTCGATGGATACGGAGACGGGCCTGCTGCAGCAGACGCGCCCGGCGTTTGGCGGCAACTTGATGGCCACCATCGTCTGCCCCAATCATCGTCCCCAGATGGCAACGGTGCGTCCCGGCATCTTTAAGGCGCCCGACTTTGACTATAGCCGCTCCGGCACGATCACCCAGATATCACTTGCGGATGATGCTAAGGCTCGTGTCGAGATCTCGATTCCCGCCGAGGAGTGGGGGCCGCAGGCTTCGATCGCCGATGCCGAGCGCCTGGTCGTGGTGGGCCGCGGCATTGGTTCCAAGAAAAACCTGCCGCTGATGCGAAGGCTCGCCGAGGCGCTGGGAGCCGAGCTTGGCTGCACGCGACCTGTCGTGGAGGCCGGCTGGTTGGAGTATCGCCATCAGATTGGCCAGACGGGCGTATCGGTTTCGCCCAAGCTTCTCCTGAGTATCGGTGTTTCGGGCGCCATCCAGCATCTTGCCGGCATCGGTGGGGCGGAGTGTATTATCGCCATCAACGAGGACCCGGATGCCCCCATCTTTGGTACTGCCCAGTACAAGGTTGTCGGCGATGCCGTCGAGGTCGTCGAGGAGCTGCTGGCCCAGCTTGAGCGCTAGGCGCGCGCCAGCCAGCCGCGCATCTCGTCCTTAAGACGGCTCCAGGTTGCCTGTGTGGCGGGGTCGGTAAAGGGCTGTGTAATACCAAAGGGCGCGTCGAGTAGGCGGTAGATATCGCCCTGCTCGCGCGCCAGCGCGCGGCTCGCCGGATAGACGAGCTCAAACATAAAGCAGATGAGTCCCACCAGGTAGTCTGCGGACTCGTCGCGCTCGTCGCGCGCGACGCAGCGGTGTTCGTCAAAGGCGGCAAGCGTCGGTGCCGAGAAGTGGCTGGCGAGGAACGTGTTCTCATCCACCTTGAGGATGGTATCGACGGCGCTGTCGGCGATGGTGCGCATAATGTCGATCTTGTCGCCGTCGCGCACGATATCGCAGAAGTGTCGTGTACGCTCGTCGAGTTGTGCCGGCAGGCGAAAGTCGCTGTGATAGGCGATGCTCGCGCGGATGAGCTCGTCGTGCTCTTCGGCCTCGATAAAATCTCGGATGCTTGTTGTGGCAGGCGCGTCGTCGGGGCTCTCGCCAAAGAGAACCTCGACGCCCAACGCCGCATGGCTCATGCTCTCGGCATCCTTAAACGTGTCCCAGCGTCGCAGCTGCTCAAAGCGGCCTATATCGTGCAGCAGGCCGCAAAGCCAGGCCAGGTCAATATCCTCTGTCGACCAGCCCTGCTCACGCGCCACGGCATCACATGCCTCGGCAACGTGGTACGTATGCTCGATTTTGAGTGCGATGCGCGGATTGGCGGCATCGTAAGCATCGGTATAGCGTTTGAAGGCCGCGGTCGCCCGGCCCCGATCGATAGCTGTCATAATGACTTCCTAAAAAGCTGTGTCTTTCGATCCGGTGGCAATTGTAGGTGAACTCGGTTGCTGTCGGGCGATGATTCTGCCATGTCGTTGCCTGACCCAACGAATCGAATTTCTCACCGAGCCGGTCTGCTTCTTCTGGTACCATGGTCAAACTTTACTGTAGCAAAGTGTGACGTGGGCTTTTGTTCTGCGTCAGCGGAAATGGGGGTTTCATGGCACAGGAAGCGACCGCCAACGAGCAAAAGAAATTTAAGGTACCGCGCATCCCGGGTGACATCATGATCTATCCGATGATCGTTGGCCTTTTGCTCAACACTTTCTGCCCGCAGGTCTTTGAGATCGGTGGCTTCTTTACCGCCGCCTGCCGCGGCGGTTCCAATACCATCGTCGCTGCGATCCTGCTCTTCGTGGGTGCCGGCATTAGCTTTAAGTCCACGCCGGGCGCTATCAAGACTGGCATCGTCGTGTTGATTCCCAAGCTTGTTGTTGCGGCGGCCCTTGGCTTGGGTGTGGCATATTTCTTTAACGACAACTTCCTGGGCCTGAGCTCCGTGTCCATCATCGGCGGCATCACGTTTTGCAACATGGCGCTCTACACGGGCATCATGGGCGAGTTCGGCGATGAGTCCGAGCAGGGCGCCGTCGGTATCCTGTTCTTTACGGCCGGCCCCGCCGTCACGATGATCATCCTCGGTGTCTCGGGTCTCGCCAACATCCCCGTCGGCACCATCATCGGATCCATCCTGCCGCTTGTTATCGGCATGGTTCTGGGCAACTTGTTCCCGTTTATCAAGAACCTGCTGGTCCCCGGCGCCAATCCCGCGATCGCTGTCATCGGTTTTCAGCTCGGTGCGTCCATGAGCCTTTCGAGCTTTATCACCGGCGGCATCTCGGGCATCCTGCTGGGCCTCATCACGCTCTTTATCGTCGGTCCCATTACCTTTGCCTTCGAGCGCCTGTGCGGCGGCAACGGTAAGGCGGCTGTGGCATGCTCCACCATTGCCGGCACGGCTATGACCACGCCGGTTGCCCTCGCCGAGGTCGCGCCGCGCTATGCCGAGCTTGCGCCCACCGCGTATGCGCAGATCGCCACCGCCGTCATCATCACGGCAATCATGGCCCCGATTCTGACCGGCTGGGTCGATAAGAAGTTCTGCCACGGCAAAGAGGATCTGTCGCCCGCCGGTGTCGAGGCCATCGAGGAGGCTGTCGCAACCGATATCGACGGTGAGTAACGGCCATTGCCGATAATAGATTCCGGCGTGCAATTCGCGCCGTTTGAGCGCCCGAACGAAAGCTGTCTTGCAGCGACGTTCGGGCGCTCTGCTATGATTCCCCTTACCCCTGCGGAGTAGGGGTGTTTATTGCCCAGACACGAATCGGGCGATTCTGGCCACTTGGATATTGAAGGGGGGCGTCTAGTGGTTAAGGCACTCAAGATCGAGATATTCCTGCTATGCATGATTGTTCTTATCGGGCTTGCCGCGCGAAGTCGTCGCTCCTTGTTCTCGAGTACCCAGCAGCTCTTGTTTAGCATGCTCGGCTACACCTCTGCTGCCTACATTTTCTTCGATATGATCTGGACGCTCTCGGACGGCGTGAGCACTCCTGTAGGCATCACGGCCAACTGGATTTCCAACGCGGTCTCGTTTTCGCTGTTCGCCATCGCGTGCCTCATTTGGTTTTTCTATTCCGAGACAGTGCAGGGCTCTCGCCTTTTGACCGCGCGCTATAGGGTTGCGATCGTGACGTTGCCAACCGTATTGGTGGTCGTGCTGGCATTTACCAGCTACTGGACGCACGCTATGTTCTATATCGATGCGCAGGGCGTATATCGTCGCGGAGCGCTTTATATGATTCAACCTATTGTTAGCTACTGCTACATCATATATACGTCCTTGCATGCCTTTATTCAGGCTCGAAAAGTCGAAAGCCTGCAAACGAAGGCCATTTATCGCACCCTCGCCTTTTTTGTGGTTCCGGCTCTGGTGGGCGGTACCTTCCAGGTTTTGTTTTCGGTACCGGGCCTTTGTGTCGGTATAACGCTGAGCATCCTGCTGCTCTACATCATCTATCAGGAGCAGCTGATCTCGACCGACCCGTTGACTGGCCTCAACAATCGCAACCGTTTTGAGACCTATATGCTGTCGCTCTTTTCAAATGTGGATCAGGCCGAAGATGTATATCTGCTTATGATGGACGCTGACGGCTTTAAGCAGATTAACGATCGCTATGGACATGTGGAGGGTGACCATGCTCTTCAGGTCATCTCCGCTGCGCTCAAGGAAGTCTGCTCGGCGTCTGGTGGCTTTATCGCACGTTATGGCGGCGATGAGTTCGTGGTGCTTCAAAAGGCGACGGCGGAGCGGGACATCATGGACCTGTGTTCGGCGATTAACGACGAGCTCGCTCGTGCCGAGGTGCCGTATGCATTGCGGATGTCCATCGGTTACGCGCGGGTCGGCGATAGTGTTGATACCTGGCAAGACTTACTTCGCGCTGCCGATGCGGAGCTCTACCGCGTCAAGGCCGAGAAAAAGAAAGCCGGCGTCCAGATACGCTAGAAAAAAGGGGCGCACGCTGGCGTGCGTGGCGCCCCTCAGCTCATCGATGTACTCCATTAAACTAAAGTATGTGAATCCCTCCTGCTAAATAAGGGCAGTTCGTTAGGCCTTTTTGGGTTTGTTGACGATGATGATGCCGCCGCAGACCAACAGCAGGGCAACGATGACGGTAACGGGGCTCGTGCC
>CAJMSG010000148.1:0-4794 GCA_905216105.1 uncultured bacterium
AGCGAGTTTAAGGCCGACGCCGTGGCGGCGCTTGCCATCCTCAACACCGTGACGGCCAGCGCGGCGGGCATGGTCTCATGGCTTGCCGTCGAGCGCGTGCACACCGGTCGCCCCACGCTGGTAGGCGCCAGCACCGGTTTGGTCGCGGGCCTCGTGGTGGTCACGCCGGGCGCGGGCTTTGTCGAGCCGTGGGCGGCACTGGTCATGGGGCTGATCGTCTCGCCCGTCTGCTATTTCGCCATCAGCCACCTTAAGACCAAGTTCGGCTACGACGACGCGCTCGACGCGTTTGGCTGCCATGGCATCGGCGGCATCTTGGGCGGTGTGCTCACGGGCTTGTTCTGCGTGCCGGAGCTTTCGTGGACCGGCAAGGGCGGCCTGTTCTATACGGGCGATGTGTCGCTGCTCATCTCGCAGATTCTGGGCATTGTGGTGACGGTTGTTATCGTGCTGGTGCTCGATCTGGTGATCGCCGCGGCGGTCAAGGCGCTCTTCCACGGCAGCCTGCGCGTGGACGAGGCCGACGAGGCGCTGGGTCTGGATGCGAGTCAGCACGGCGAAAGCGCGTATCCCTCTTTCTCCGGGCTCGATTAGCAGCTTCCCCAAGCACCGCACCTCGGCCTTCAATCGTCGTTTGCGTACCTTAAGTACGCGGCACTCCTCTTTCAGGCCGATCTGCGGCACTTGGGAAACCTGCTAAGACCTGTTAGTTGCACTTTTTTGATCTGCAAGGTTGGTCTGTGGCACCTGGAAAACCCGTGCCATGTGAAGGAAAATTCATTTCTTTTATTGAAGAGAGGAATTCACTATGAAGAAGATTACGGCGATTGTTCGTGCCGAGAAGCTCGAGGTTCTTAAGGATGCGCTGTTTGCTGCCGATGTTCGCGGCATGACGATTAACCAGGTGCAGGGCTGCGGTGCGCAGCATGGCTGGAAGGAGTACGTGCGCGGCAACGAGTTGCTCGTCAACACGATCCCTAAGGTGCAGTTCACCCTCATCTGCGCCGACGAGCACGTCGATGGTATTGTCGACATCATCTGCAACGCCGCGCGCACCGGCGCCGTCGGCGACGGCAAGATTTGGGTCGAACCGGTCGAAGATGTCATCCGTATCCGCACCGGCGAGCACGGCCCCGCCGCGGTGTAGAACCGACCGTTTGCCATCCGCAACGTTAAAATATCGCAGTGAGGCATAAGGCTTGCGTTGCGGATGGGCGGATTATGGGTCGCAATAAATATCCCGAAGAGACGGTCGCGAAGATTCTCGACGCGGCGCTGGAGCTATTCTGCGCACAGGGCTATGAGGGAACGAGCATCCAGGATATCGTTGACCGTCTCGATGGCATGACCAAGGGCGCTATCTATCATCACTTCAAGAGCAAAGAAGAGATTTTTAACGCCTCATTTGATCGGGCGATGGCTCCCGTTGTTGAGCGCCGCCGCGCGACGCTCGGTGCTGGCAATATGACGGGCGCCCAAAAGCTCAAGCGACTTTACGCACCCGAGTCCGTCGTTCCGCAGATTGAGTTATGGGCGCGCATGCATCCTGCGGCAGATCCGGTAAAGAGTTCGCGTCTACTGGCGATGCAGTATCAGGGCTCGTTTGACGAATCGGCGGATGGCTATTTATTGCCGGTGATCGAGGAAGGCATCGCCGACGGCTCCATTGCGTGCGCATGCCCGCGTGAAGCGGCAGAGGCCGTATCGTTGCTAGCGAATCTTTGGCTGTTGCCATTGTTCCGTCCGCTTGAGCCCAAGGAGCGAATGGTCGCTCGCGCGCAATGTTTGGCGCAGATGGCGGCCGCGGTGGGGCTCGATTTGGGGGAAGAAGTGCTTCAGACAACGGCCCAGATTTGGGACGTATGGAACTGTGCCGGGTGGTAATATACATACTAACGGTATGTAAATTGATGTAAAAGGGTGGCTACGGCCGCCCTTTTCAGGCCATTAAATACATACCAACAGTATGTATAGGAGGCAAAGCGATGGATGGGATGAGTAATATCGATGCCGTGCCAGCGTCAAAGACAGTGCTGTCTATAAGACTCGTCGGTCTTCTCGGTGCGCAGCTGTGCGTGTATTCGACGTTGTCGGCGCTGTGCTTTGCGTGTCCGCTTTACTTGCTCGACCGCAGCGGCTCGTCAACGCTATATGGCGTCGTCGTAGCGATAGCGTTTATACTGGGCGTGCTTGCGACTCCGGCTGGCGGAGTATTAGCTGATCGAGAGGGACATCGCAGCGTTCTAGCAGCTCTCGGTATTGTTTTAATGATTGCAGCGATGCTATTTGTCCCCATGAAGCGCTCGTTGCCCCTTGCGGCCGTTGTAGCGGTGATGCTGTGCGTCCAATACGCCGTTCAATCTATTCTGAAGCCGATACTTCAAATCGAGACGCTGCGCATAGCCGGCAAGGAAAAGGTCGAGCGGGCCACCGCATTAGTGTCGCAGACGACCATGGCGAGCAATATTCTAGGTCCCGTGGTTGGAACAGCCGTCTACGGATGCTTTGGAATCGATGCCCTTTGCGCGATCGCGGCGGCGGCGTTTGCGATGTCGTCGCTGCTGTATTGGGCCGCACTCAAACGAAATGTCCATTCTGAAGTGACGGAGGATGGCTCGACTCGCATGGCATGCCAAAGCGATTTTCGGTCGGCGATTCGGTACCTGCTTCAAAATACCTCGTTGCTCGCTGTGATTTTGCTTGCGGCTGTTTTGAATCTTGCGTTGGTTGGGTTAACGATTGGTGCGCCCGTTATTGTTACAAGGCATCTCGGCATGCAATCTTCCTGCGTTGGGATTATTGAGGCGGCTATGGGGCTGGGCGGCCTTGTAGGCGGCGGCCTAGTCGGTATTTGGCCGAATCGCTTTTCTTTCAATGGCATATGCCGATATGTTGCGATGATCTGCCTTGGAGTCGTGCCGGTTATTGTCACGCTACCGATCGGCGTTGACGTAATTGTGTTTGCCGCGCTTACAGTCGGTTCGGCATGGGTCATGGTGTGGGCAAGCATTGCGTCAGTCGAAATCGTTGCATTCGTTCAGCGGACGGCGCCGACGGAACTCTGCGGAAAGGTGCTTTCGGTCGTATACATGGCGCTTTTCTGCGCAACGCCTATTGGCCAATTGGCGTACGGATTCGCATATGATCGATGGGCGCCGGCGGCCGTGTTCGCAGCTATGCTGGTGGTATTGGTGCTGACGACGGTGCTGTTTTATCGCTTGAAAAGTCGCTCACGACAAACAATGTGACATGAGCGGCGCAGCGGTTTAACAGAAGCAGCCGCTGCAGTGCGGGGCGCCCATACGAGAACATGTCTTTCCTTCGTCTACAATA
The DNA here is from genome assembly GCA_905216105.1 of uncultured bacterium. GTDB lineage: Bacteria > Actinomycetota > Coriobacteriia > Coriobacteriales > Coriobacteriaceae > Collinsella. The sequence goes on from CAJMSG010000148.1 coordinate 3,334, forward strand.
TCGTGCAGACGAAGGAGAGACATGCCCATGATCAAGATGTTTGCGAGTGACCTAGATGGAACGCTGCTTAACGCCCTGCACGAGGCCGACGGAACCATCCGCCGCGCCATTCGCGAGCTGACCGAAGCTGGACTGCACGTGGTTCCCGCTACGGGTCGCTCGACGCTGCCGATCGGTGAGCATGGCTTTACCGGTTTGGCGCTCGACGCCTGCTGCTCCAACGGGTCCATCGTTCGCGACAGCCATGGCGAGGTGCTCAAGACCTGGACCATCGACCCTCAAATCGTCGAAGAGCTGCTCAAGGCGTTCCCGGACATCTGCTTTGACTGCTCTACGCCCGACGGAATGTTCTCGAGCGGGTCGTTTGAGATGCACCAAGCGGGTTTTAAGAAGGACAGCCCCATCAAGCGCATCGTAATGCGCGGCATGCGTGCCCGCGGCGGCTATCACGAGGAGCAGTATTTTGACCAGTCGATCGGCGACATTCTGCGCCACGACGTTTGCAAGATTAACTGCCGCGTGACCTCGACCGAGCTGGAGCGCGACCTTAAGGCGTATCTGGCCGAGCGCTCGGACCGCGTGGTCAACGCGCCATTCGACCCGGTGATGTTCGAGATCACGGATGCTTCGTGCAACAAGGGCGAGAGCGTTGCCTGGCTGGCAAGCTACTACGGTATTGTCGAGGATGAGGTCGCGGTCTACGGCGACGGCGGCAACGACATCGCCATGCTCAAACGTTTTCGCCATAGCTATGCGACCAAAAACGGCAGCGATGCGGCCAGGGCGGCGGCAAGCGCGACCATCGGCAGCTGCATGACCCATGCCGTCCCCAAACACATGCTTGCCACCATGCGCAACCAAAACTCCCGCACCGTCATCGAATAATGTGACAAAGGGACTGTCCCTTTGTCGGGGGAGGGGTCCGTGCTTTGGAATACGAACATATATTCGTATATATAACTAGGCTCTGGTAGAATCGGTATCGTTGACGGCAGTTCCATGTGCCGGGCAGTGCCTTCCATCTGATGGGAGGTGATGCCCATGACCGATTTGATTGATTTCGTGAGACTTCTGACCGCTTTGGCCTCGTTCTTCACGGCGCTTGTCGGCCTTTCCGAGGCACTCAAGCAGCGTTCGAAGCGCAACAGAAGGGGTCGCCGCCGCTAAGGCGTTGACCCCCTAATGCAAACAACGGCGCTGCCCAGCTAACCACAACTTGGGCTGCCGTCGACACTATTCTACCCACGAATGACATTTTGAACAATTGGCAATGCCGCTTCAAAAGCCAGGCACAACTGGCACAACCTAGGCGGTCGCTGAATGTGACAAAGGGACTGTCCCTTCGTCACATCTAAAATATTGCCTTTACGTGTTGATACACACAGTGTGCAATAATACTCGCACTGTGCAATAGCGCACAGGCTGAGTAACAAGGAGGACGCTTGTCCCAGCTCGAGAAAT
>CAJMSG010000149.1:0-4772 GCA_905216105.1 uncultured bacterium
CCACCGCCACGGACGACGCCGAGGGCTGCGGCAACTGCAGCAACTGCCTCACGCAGTTCGAGGTCGAGGACGTCACCGATATGGCCCGCGCCGCCGTGCGCTACGTGGCCGCGCGACCCATGCGCTTTGGCAAGTCGCTCATCGCCGACGTGCTCCACGGCGGCAACACCGAGCGCATTCGCCAGATGCATCTGGACGAGGATCGCGGCTACGGTGAGCTGTCGAGCGAATCGGTCGGGCGCATCAAGGACATCATCGGCCAGCTGTGCGGCCGCGGTTACTTGGCCACCTCGCAGGGGCAGTACCCGGTCGTGGGGCTAGGCTCGCGCGCCGGCGAGGTCGAGGACGAGGCGTTCGCCTTTACCGTTAAGCGTCGCGCGTCCAAGCGCAAGGCCTCGGCCCGCGCCCGCCGTGCGGTGGATCTGCTGCGCGAGGAGGCCGAGCTGGATCAGCGCCCGCGTGTGGGTGACGATGCCGAGCTGTTCGAGCGCCTGCGTGCCCTGCGCAAGGAGATCTCGACCGAGCTGGAGATGGCGCCGTACATGGTCTTTTCCGACAAGGCTCTGCGCGGCCTGTGCCGCCTGCGCCCGCAGACGCGCGACGAGCTTATCCAGGTCAACGGCATCGGCGAGAAAAAGGCCGACGCCTTTGGCGAGCAGTTTATGGCGGCGATTGAAGAGTTTGAGTCCGAGCATGCACGGGATGGAGCGTAACGATGGTAGCCGATAGCAAGACCGAACGTTCCGAGCGTGCCGAGGTGTCCGCCGTGCCGCTGTACCAGCAGGTCATGGACGACCTAAAGGGCGAGATCGCGCGCGGTGTGTACCCTGCCGGCTCGCGCATTCCTTCCGAGATGGAGCTCGCGAAGTCCTATGGCGTGGGACGCGTCACCGTGCGTCGCGCCATCGAGGAGCTGTCGCGTGCGGGGTATCTCAACCGCCAGCAGGGGAGGGGCACCTTTGTGTGTGCGCCCAAGCTCAAGCGCAAGATTCGCCAGAAGGGTGACGTCCAGAGCTTTACTGAGGGTTGTGCTGCCAACGACATGGTGCCGGGTGCGCGTCTGGTGTCGCGCACGGTGGTCGCGGCGACGCACGAGGATGCGGCGTTCTTTGGCGTGGAGCCCGGCTGCGAGCTTATCGTGGTCGAACGCGTGCGCACAGCCGACGGCATCCCTGTCATGCTCGAGAACAACGCCTTTGTGCTCGCCGACCATCCCTACCTGCAGACGCTTGCCGACAAGGACCTCACGGACAATTCCATCTTTGCGCTCGTTGCCGAGCATTCGGGCCGTGCGCCGCTCAAGTCCGACCCCTGCACCGTGGAGATTGCGCTTGCCGATGCTCAAGCGGCCCCACTGCTGGAGGTGCCGGTCGGCGAGCCGCTCTTCTATATGGAGGCGTACTTTACCGATGAGGACGAGCGCCCCTTGCTGCTCGGACGCCAAAAGATCGTGGGCTCGCGCTACGTGTTCGACATCTAACGTCCATAGATAGAACAACATAGAACAACTTTGGTGAAATGACTTCACGGGCGTTGCCGTGCGTGTTATAAATAGGACAACATAGAACGACAGCAGGTACGAGCCGTCGTCGCTCAAAGCCGCCCCACAAGGAGGAACATCACCATGAACGCACATGATCTGGTTCAGGAAATCATCGAGCGCAAGGGCAAGATTGAGAACGTCTTTTGGATCGCCTGCGGCGGTTCGATGATCGACCTGATGCCGGCCAACGAGCTGCTCAAGCGCGAGGCCACCACGTTTACCTCGACGGTCTACACGGCACGCGAGTTTTGTCTGATGGCTCCCAAGAGCCTGGGGCCGAAGTCGCTCGTTATTGCCTGCAGCCACAGCGGCAACACGCAGGAGGTCGTCGACGGCTGCGAGATGGCGCTGGCCGCCGGTGCCGAGGTCGTCGCCATGACCGACTGCGAGGGCTCCAAGATCGACAACGGCAAGTGGACCACCTGGGTCTACCCCTGGGGCGAGGGCGTGCCGCAGGCCGAGGTGCCTCAGGGTATCGGCGCTCTGATCGCCGCCGAGCTGCTCGACCAGCAGGAGGGTTACGAGGCGCTTGCCGACATGTACGCCGGCCTTAAGCAGATGGATGCCCTGCTGCCCGCTGCCCGCGAGAAGGTCAACGCCGAGCTGGGCGATCGCTTTGCCGAGCTCTGCCAGCAGCACAAGTTCTTCTATATCCTGGGCTCCGGACCCAACTTTAGCCAGACCTACGCCATGGCCATCTGCTCGCTCATGGAGATGCAGTGGCAGCACTGCTGCTACATCCACTCCGGCGAGTACTTCCACGGCCCGTTCGAGGCCACCGAGCCCGGCGTGTTCTACTTTGTGCAGCTCGGATCGGGCGAGTGTCGCCCCATGGAGGAGCGCGCGCTTGCATTCCTCAACACGCACACCGATGCGATTATGGTGCTCGACGCACTTGAGTACGGCGTGGGCGAGGTGCCCGCCAGCGTGCGTTCGTACCTGGAGCCGATCTTCTTCTACAACATGAGCTGCGAGCTGCGCGCCGCGCGCGGCAAGGTGTTTGACCACAGCCCCGAGGTTCGTCGCTACATGGGCATCGAGCAGTACTAATATTCCGGGAATAACCTCTCACGACGGGGTCTGCGCTGCGCGCGGGCCCCGTTTTGCGTTGCGGCGGCCGGATCCGTGTCTGCGCGAAAAACGAAGGTGAATACTTTTCCGCGAAGTGAACGACCTATTTTGGGCCCCCGAAGCATCCACACTTTTTGACGCCAAAACTGCAGGAATAACTTGGCGAAACCGCAGGAAACGGCGTCTGAAAAGTGTCGATGCTTCGGGGGCTTGTTTTTGCTCGTTCACTTCGCGGAAAAGTATTCACCTTCGATTCGCAAACGTGTTGCATGAGCAAAAAAGCGGGCCGCACCGGGGTTTTCCGGCACGGCCCGCTTAGATTCGCAAGGTTGCGGCAGCCAGCGGCCTACTTTGCATCGAAGGCCTCGGCGTCCCACCAGTCGAGCTGGGCGATGTTGTCGCGGATGTGCTGGCAGCTCTTGTGGAAGCCCTCGAGCTCGTGCTCGGACAGGTCGAGCGTGTAGACTTCCTCGACGCCCTCGGCGCCGATCACGCACGGCAGGGAGGTAAAGATGCCCTCCTCGCCATACTGGCCGGTCATGAGCGTGGAGGCGGAAAGCACGGCGTGCTCGTTGTGCAGCACGGCGGCGCAGACGCGCGCGGCGGAGTTGGCGACGGCGTACTCGGTGCACTGCTTGCCCTGGTAGGTCACATAGCCGCCCTTGCGTGCAAGCTCCTCGACCTCCATGTGGTCAAAGGCGTACTTGTCGGGGTTCTCGGCCTGAAGCTCGTTGAGGCTCTTGCCGGCGATGGTCGCGGCCTTAAAGGCGGCCAGCTGGCTAAAGCCGTGCTCGCCGATCATGTAGGCGTCGACGGACTTGGGGCTCACGCCGACCTTTTTGGAGATCTCGGTGCGCAGGCGGGCAGAGTCCAGACCGCAGCCCGAGCCGATGATCTTCTTGGGATCGTAGCCGGTCAGGTGCCACAGCTCGGTGCATACGACGTCGCAGGGGTTGGAGATGCTCACGAAGATGCCGTCAAAGCCGGCGTCGACGATGCGCTTGGCAAAGGTGCGGGCGGCGTCGGTGGTAAAGAACAGCTCGCCGTCGCGGTTGCCGGCGGCCAGCGCGACCTTGCCGGCAGCGTTGACGATGACGTCGCAGCAGGCCAGCTCCTCGTAGTGGTCGTAGCAGTTGACGATTTTGGTGTTATACGGGACAAACGAAAGGGAGTCGCGCAGGTCCTGGACCTCGGAAGTCACCTTGGCCTCGTTGATATCGCACAGGTACAGCTCGTCGGCAATGCCCTGCATGAGCAGGCTGTTGGCGACATGTGCTCCTACGTGGCCCTGGCCGACCACACCGATCTTACGCGTCTGGTACATACGAGTATCCTTCCGGCCGAGTTTTTTGCGTCGAACCATTGTAGCGTCCTGCCGTCACTTTGCTAGACTAAAGCGCCGTAGATTTTTGGGACATGCCTTAATCTCTACTTTTGGAGTGATTTGGGCCGCTGGCGGCATCGCTGGGCGATGTGCTCGCGCGGATAGGGCCGCTCGTTGTACCATAGCTGCAACTGACTCGTAAGGAGCATCCATGCCCATTCGCATCCCTGACGCCCTCCCTGCCGCCGCGCAGCTCGAGAGCGAGAACATCTTTGTCATGACCGAGTACCGCGCGCTGCACCAGGACATCCGTCCGCTGCGCGTGCTCATCCTCAACCTCATGCCCACCAAGATCGCCACCGAGACGCAGATCATGCGCAAGCTCTCCAACACGCCGCTGCAGGTGGAGGTGGACCTGCTGCGCACCAAGACGCACGAGGCCACGCACGTAAGCGCCGGCCACCTGGAGACGTTCTACCGCACGTTCGACGACATCCGCGACATCCACTACGACGGCCTGATCATCACGGGCGCGCCGGTGGAGCAGATGCCGTTCGAGGAGGTCGACTACTGGCCCGAACTCTGCCAGATCATGGATTGGTCCACCACGCACGTGCACTCTACGCTGCACATTTGTTGGGGCGCGCAGGCCGGTCTGTACCATCATTACGGTATCCAGAAGTACGACCTGCCGGCAAAGGCGAGCGGCGTGTTCGAGCATTATCTGGTGAAGCCGCAAAGCCCGCTGGTTCGCGGCTTTGACGACCGTTTCTATGCCGTGCATTCGCGCAACACCGATGTGCGCCGCGAGGACGTGGAGGCCGAGCCGCAGCT
>CAJMSG010000150.1:0-4761 GCA_905216105.1 uncultured bacterium
TCGGCAACGACGAGCGCAGCCTGTGCGGCCGTTACGCCGTGTACTACGTCATCTCCATGGAGGGGGAGGACCCCGGCTGGGTGACCGTGCGCACCGAGGTCGATCCCGCTAAGATGACGTTCCCGTCCGTGACGCCGTTCGTCCCCGCCTGCGTGTGGGGCGAGCGCGAGCTGCGCGATATGTTCGGCCTGATCCCCGAGGGTCTGCCCGATCGTCGCCGCCTGGTGCTGCCCGATGACTGGCCCAGCGGCCTGTACCCGCTGCGCAAGGACTCCATGGACTACCGTTTCCGTCCCGCTCCCGCGAGCGACATGGAAAACTATGAGTTCTTGGCTGATACCAAGGGTAAGGAGACGACGCTCGTTCCCATGGGCCCGTTGCACATTACCTCCGACGAGCCTGGCCACTTCCGTCTGTTTGTCGAGGGCGAGACGATTGTCGACGCCGACTACCGTCTGTTCTACGTGCACCGCGGCATGGAGAAGGTTGCCGAGACGCGCCTGAACTATGACGCCGTGACGTTCCTTGCCGACCGTATCTGCGGCATCTGCGGCTGCGCCCACTCGGTGGCCTATGCCGAGGCCGTCGAGCGCGCCCAGGGCATTCATGTCCCGCCGCGCGCCCAGTACATCCGTGCCATCATGCTCGAGGTCGAGCGCCTGCACTCACATCTGCTCAACATTGGCCTCGCTTCGCACTACACCGGCTTCGATTCGGGCTTCCAGCAGTTCTTCCGCGTCCGCGAGAAGTCCATGGACCTGGCCGAGAAGCTCTCCGGTCACCGCAAGACCTACGGCCTCAACGTGATCGGCGGCGTGCGTCGCGACATTTTGGCCGAGCAGAAGCTCTCCACGCTCACGACTATCCACCAGCTGCGTTCCGAGGTTCAGGAGCTCGTCGACGTCTTGCTCTCTACGCCCAACTTTATTGAGCGTACGAGCGGTATCGGCATTCTGGACCGCAAGATCGCTCGCGACTTCTCGCCGGTCGGCCCGCTCATGCGCGGCTCGGGCTATGCCCGCGACGTGCGCTTTGACCATCCCTTCGATGGCTACGCCGATCCGGATGTTCAAAAGATGCACGCCGCTACGGCCGACACGTGCGATGCCTTCGGCCGTACTGCCGTTCGCATCCAGGAGGTCTACGATTCGATCGACATGATCGAGACCATGCTCGAGAACTGCCCGTCGGGCCCCATCCTCACTACGGATTGGGAGTACACCCCGCACAAGTACGCCATCGGTGCCACCGAGGCGCCGCGCGGCGAGGATGTGCACTGGGCCATGCTCGGCAACAACCAGAAGTGCTACCGCTGGCGCGCCAAGGCCGCCACGTACAGCAACTGGCCGGTCCTGCGCTACATGTTCCGCGGCAACACCGTGGGCGACGCGGCGCTGATCGTCGGCTCGCTCGACCCGTGCTACTCCTGCACCGACCGCGTGACGGTGACCGATGTCGCCGCCAAGCGCGACCATGTGCTCGACAAGGAGCAGTTCGAGAACGTCTGGCGCGACAAGTCGCCGCTTGCGGGCGAGGGCACCATGGCCGCTCCGCTCGATGAGGAGGCGCTCTAATATGCTGAAGCTTTGGAAGGTTAACGCCAAGGCCGGCGACGCGACGGTCAAGTACCCGTTTGCGCCGTTCCCCACCAACAAGGACATGCGCGGCAAGCCCGAGCACAATGCCGAGCTCTGCATCGCCTGCGGTGCCTGCGGCGTGGCGTGCCCGGCCGATGCCATTCGCATGGACACCGACCTTGCGGCCGATACCATTACCTGGTCGATCGACTACGGCCGCTGCATCTTTTGCGGCCGTTGCGAGGAAGCCTGCCCCATGGAGGCCATCAAGCTCACCGAGGAGTTTGAGCTGGCCGTCATGAGCAAGGACGACCTCACCAGCAAGAGCGTCTACACGCTCGAGCACTGCTCGCGCTGCGGCAAGCCGTTTGCCCCGCATAAGGAGATCGACTACGCCAAGCGCCTGCTGCAAAAGACCGGCGGCATGGAGACCATCCAGGCCGCCCGTACCGTCGGTATGTGCCAGGAGTGCAAGCGCGAGCTCGACGCCCTGCGCGCCGCCTCGGCCGTAAAGACCGGCAACGCGCACGGCATGGCTGCCAACGAGACGCTTGCGTCCGGTGAGCCCCAGGGCCCCGGCATGGAGTATCTGGGCGGCCACGGCGTGAACCCGGAGTATATCGACCGCGAGCTCAACCCCGATGCGCCCGAGATTCCCGCCGGCCCGGCGCCGGTCGAGGGCATCATCATGGATTTTGATACGAAGGAGGAGTAACCATGGCCGAACCCACGCTTTTGCCCGAGCGGCTTCAGTACCGCCCGACCAAGATCGAGCTCGACGAGAGCATCGAGAAGGCCAAGGCGACCCTTCTTAAGAAGATCAAGCGCTCGGTGTACGTCTACCGCGTTGACTGCGGCGGCTGCAACGGCTGCGAGATCGAGATCTTCGGTTCCATCACGCCCGTCTTCGACGTCGAGCGCTTTGGCATCAAGGTCGTGCCCTCGCCCCGTCACGCCGACGTGCTGCTGTACACCGGCGCCGTGACGCGTGCCATGCGCATGCCGGCCCTGCGCGCCTTTGAGGCTGCACCCGATCCCAAGATCGTGGTGTCCTATGGCGCGTGCGGCTGCACCGGCGGCATCTTCTACGACAACTACTGCGTCTGGGGCGGCACGGACAAGATTCTGCCGGTCGACGTTTACATCCCCGGCTGCCCGCCCAGCCCCGCGCAGACCATCTACGGCTTTGCCATGGCACTTGGCCTGCTGGACCAAAAACTCCATGCCGAGACCACGGTGGAGGCCGCCGGCGAGCAGGCCGATATCCTGCACCCCGGCGTGCCGTACAAGCTGCGCGTTGCCATTGAGCGCGAAGCTCGCGCCATGAGCGGCTATCGTTACGGCCGCGACCTGGCCAACGAGTTTATGGATACGCTCGAGGGTGCGCCCAAGGGCGATATCCGCGGTGCCATGGCGCTGCTCATCGACAAGCAGGACGATCCGCGCCGCGTCGAGGTGTACTCGGCGCTGCAGGATCTGGTGCTGGCCGGAGGTCGCTAGATGGAGCTCACGGACCGCTCTGGTTACTTTGCGGGCCCCGGCATGCTCGGCGGCTCCTTTGGCGATGCCTCGCGCGCAAGCGACGAGGCCGCCGAGGGCGTCGCCGACCCCTGCCTGGGTCATGCGCCCGACCAGGTGGTCTTCTATGAGCTCACGCGTAAGTTTGTGGAGACCGAGGAAGACGTTCCCCAGGAGGCCTGCGACGTGCTGTACTACACGCTCGCCGTGGGCCACCACACCGGCGTGCTTGACTGCTTTGAGCCGCGCCTGTCGGTGCCGGTGAATGTGTTCTATTCGCTCGTCGACGCGCTGCAGGAGGGGGAGGCCAAGACAAAGTTCGAGGCCATCCGCTCCTTTGGCGAGTGCCAGCTCGACAAGGCGGCGGTGCCGTCGCTGCTCGAGGCCTGCGATGCGCTGCTCGACGAGCGCGGTTTTCGCGGGTCGGCCAAGGCCGGCATTTCGGTGTTCGACGACGACTTTGGCCTGCATGCCCAGCAGGTCGCGTTTCTGATGAAGTTCCGCGATCTGGTTGAGCGCGTGCGCGATGTGTCGGGCGTGTATCTGACGGGGAGGTTGCAGTAATGGGTCGCGTTGTGGATGGCCGCGTGAACGGTGCTCCCTTTGCGGGTATCGTGCTCACGGCGGGAAGCGTGCTGCGTGCCGACGATGCCGCCGGCCCCGTGCTCTCCAAAAAGATGGAAGACGCACCCATCGCCGGTTGGTACACCATCGACGGAGGCCAAACGCCCGAGGACGACATTATCGAGGTCAAGCGTGAGCGTCCGCCGCGTCTGGTCTTGGTCGATGCTGCCGACATGGCGCTGCCCGTCGGGTCCATCCGCCTGCTTGACAAGCGCGATGTGGCCCGCAAGTCGATGTTCACCACGCATTCGCTTCCCTTGTCGATTCTGATCGAAGAGATTGAGCAATCGTGCGAAGATATCGTCTTCATAGGGATTCAGCCGGGCGACACGGAGTTCTACAACCCCATGTCCCCGGAAGTCTTTGAGGCCGTCGACGCCGTGTACGACGCCGTGGCCGCCAACGACTTTTCCCACTTTGTCCGCTTGGGGCAAGAGCAATAGGAGCGCTTGTCCCTGCTGATTAGGAAAGAAGTGATTGACATGGCAGATTCCAAGGCAGAATATCCCGCTCCCGATTGCCTGGCGCCCGCCGCGATCGAGGCCAAAACCGAGGCCGCCGGCGTAACCAAGGCCAACCTGCCGGTCGCAAAGGCCTTTGTTTTGGCGATGTTCGCCGGCGCGTTCATTGCCTTCGGTGGCCTGTTCTTTACCGTGTTCTTGAGCGATAGCACGCTGGGCTGGGGCGCCCAGCGCGTCGTGGGCGGCCTGTGCTTTTGCCTGGGCCTGGTGCTGGTGCTGGTGTGTGGCGCCGAGTTGTTCACCGGTAACTCGCTTATGGTCTGCGCGCTCAAGAGCAAAAAGATCACCCTGGTCCAGATGCTCAAGGCTTGGGTCGTCGTATGGGTCGGTAACTTTGTCGGTGCCCTGTTCATCGTCTTTTTGGTGTACATGGCCGGCATTTACAAGCTCAACGGCGAGGCGGTCGCCAATTCCATGGTGAGCGTCGCCGCCGGCAAGGTGACGATCGACTGGGTGACGATCTTCTTCCGCGGCATCCTGTGCAACATCTTTGTGTGCCTGGCCGTGTGGATCGGTACCGC
>CAJMSG010000151.1:0-4706 GCA_905216105.1 uncultured bacterium
TTTGACGACCGTTTCTATGCCGTGCATTCGCGCAACACCGATGTGCGCCGCGAGGACGTGGAGGCCGAGCCGCAGCTTGAGGTCGTGGCCGTATCCGACGAGGTGGGCCTGTACATCGTCAAGTCGACCGACAGCCGTCGCTTCTTTGTATTTGGTCACCCCGAGTACGATACCGACACGTTGCGTCTGGAGTACGAGCGCGACGTTAAGCGCGGGCTCAACCCTCAGGTGCCGGCGCATTACTTCCCGAACGACGACCCCACCGCCGAGCCGCGCAACGTCTGGCGCAGCCAGGCTCAGCTGTTTTACACCAACTGGCTCAACTACTACGTCTACCAGACCACGCCCTACGACCTGGCCCGCGCCGGCGAGGAGCGCTAGGCTGCGGCTGTGGCTGCTGCCGTGACGTGACGAGTGAGGATATCCGGACACACGAGCGTGGATTATCGGACACACGAGCGTGGATTTTCGGACGTTTGAAAACGAGCGTGGATAATCTCCCATTTTTGGCCGAGGAACGGGCTCGAAACGGGAGATTTTCCACGCTCATTTTTTAGGCATGTAGATGCCGATGGCTCGGCTAAGAGACGCTGCATGCAGAGGCGAAGTCGCATTTGGCGTAGTCTTGAATCTCGACGGGTTTTTCTTTCTGATAATCCGATGGACCAAGGTATCTAAATGTGGAGACAGGGACCTCTCGACAACCGCCCTACCTGCAGATATAAGCCATCAACCCAAAACGTCCAAAACCGTCAAGCATTTGGTCGGTGCCTGGATAGCATTTGGTCAGACTTCGCATGAAACCGTCTGGTACGTTTGCGCCGTTCCAAGATCTGGGAGGCGACATGGGAAACATGACGGCGAATCAAAGACTTGCAGGTCACATTATGGCATGCGAACAGCAGATGAGCTGCGTGTACGCGCGAACGGTGGCGGAGGCAAAGCAGATTGAGCGGCGGGTGGCGGCGGGAAGTCTAGAGGCGGTCATGCCGGGGCTGTATGCGCGTCCGGATTATTGGTCCGAGCTCAAGTTTCGGCAGCGTTATCTGCATCGGGTGCGGGCCCTTGCGCAAAAGCATCCCGACTGGACGTTTTGCTCCTATACGGCGGCTGTTATCTATGGCCTTTCGGTTTCGCATGCCAATTTGACGCACATCCATATCGCCGCGGCGCCGGCGCAATCGACGACGCCGGGCTCTCAGGTGATTCGACATCGTTATGCTCGTCAAACGCGGGCAATCCAGATGGATATTGCCGTGACCGATATCGATCAGACGATTGCGGATTGCCTGGTCGATGCGTCGTTTGTCGAGGGACTGATCATTGCGGACTCAGCGCTTCATGAGCAGCTGTTGTCGATGGAGCATCTCGTTGAGACTGTCGACAAGCTTGGCCTGAATCGTCGCGGTGTTGTGACGGCGCGAAGTGTTGCACGGTGTGCCGACGGCCTGTCGGAAAGCGGTGGCGAGTCCAAGGCGCGCGCCCTGATGATCGAGCGCGGCTGGCAGACGCCGGAGCTGCAAATTGAGCTGTTCGACCCGGTTGAGCCGGGACGGCCGTATCGCGTCGACTACTTGTGGCGCGTGGGAGATCGGCTGATCATCGGGGTATTTGACGGATTCGTTAAAAGCGAGAAAGCGGCGGAGGAGGGCAAGCTCGCAAAGGCGCAGTTCGATGAGCGTCAGCGCGAGTCGAGGCTTTCGCTGCTTGATAACTGCAAGATCGTGCGCTTGTGCTGGGATGATCTAAGGGATCCGACAAAGCTCGATCGCAAGCTCAAGGTCGCCGGCGTGCCGCGTGCGTGCTGAGGCAGTTGCAAGGCGTTTGGCTGAACGAGCGTGGAAAATCAGACGGACGAGCGTGGAAATCTGGACGCTTGTTGAATGAGCGTGGATAATCTCCCATTTTTGGCTCGTAAGGGGGCCCAAAGTGGGAGATTTTCCACGCTCATCTTGCGGGTGCGAAACAGCGGCGATCAGGCGCTGATGATGTGGGGTAGCGGCAAGTCATGGGCGTCGGTGGGAACGTGGCCGACACGCTGCTCGTCAAAGGCGATGCCGATGATTTGACATGCGGACGAGAGCATGGGCAGGTAGCGGTCATAGCAGCCGCCGCCGTAGCCCAGGCGCGCGCCGGCGCGGTCGAATGCTACGAGCGGCACGATAATCATGTCGAGAGCCTCGGCAGGCACGATAGGGAAGCGACCGCTGTCGATGTCTGTGGCCGCGAAGGCCCGCGTGGGGTGGGCGATAAACGGCGCCGCGGACGCATCGTCGGCGGCAACTGCCCGCATGCACATGCGCTGGCCACAAGCTGCGGCGTCTGTTGCCGAGAACATGCACGGATAGGCCACGCGCCAGCCGTGTTTGGCGGCCGCAGCGGCAAACGCGGCTGGGTCGACCTCGGAACCCATCGCGGCATAGACGGCAACGGTGTGCGGCGCTGCGGTACCCAAGTGATCCAACAGCTCAACAAGCCGCGCACAGATAACGGCAGACTTCGCTGCCTGCACATCCAAATCAATCGCATCGCGCCGGGCAATCACCGCCTGCCGCAATCCAGCCTTGTCCATCCCAACCTCCTCTAGCAAACCTGCCAAAAAGGGACAGGTTTATTTTGGCAGGTTTTATCTGGGCAAACACCCAAACCACCACACAAATCATCGCAAAGGGGACAGCTCATGGACACCTTCGTGGGTTTTGACGAAGAGCGGGTGTTCGCGGCGGTTTGTCTCGATCTGTAACAGTAACTCGGCAAAATCGGACCTAGATGTTACAGATTGAGACAAAGGGCCGGCGTCATCCGGAAACATCTCGATCTGTAACATCTGGAGCCGATATTGCCGTCTTGGCGTTACAGATCGAGACAAACCGGCAGACTGCGGCAAAAGAAAAAGGTAGATTTTCAGGCATGTCCCAAAAATCTACCTTTGCTGTGCGTTAGCCCATCAGGTCGACGACGTTAAAGCCGGCGTTGCTCTTGGCAATGACGTCTCGGCCGCCAAAGACGCAGGTGGGCGACTCGACTGCGATACGCGTCACGTCGGCGCCGAGCGAGCGCAGCTCACCGGGCGTGGCGGCGAGCATCTGGGCGCGGCGCTCCTCGCGTGCATGCGGATCGAGCCCGGCCAGGTAGGTCGTGTTGCGGCGCTTGGTGAGCGCGTACGGCTTCACCGGCGCGTCCATGCCGCTCACGCAGCTCACGATAAAGCCCTCGAAGGCGGCCTCGTCGGGCTCAAAGCTACCGAGCCATGCGCCCGCGCGCGCCACGCGCTCAATCGAGGGGTCGATTGCCGGGTCGCGGTAGGTGTAGAACGCCGTCTGACGCTCACCTGCCGCGCGGAATCCGCAGCCGTACGCGCCGCCCTTAACGCGGATCTCGTTCCACAGGTAGTCGTAGGAGAGCGCGTTGGCGGCAACCGCCCAGGCGCCCGTCACGTCAATGCCCAGGCGACGCGGGTCGCACGCGCTTGCCGCAAAGCAGATGTCGCTGGGGATGACAAAGGCCTCGTGGCGGTCGCACGGCGCTGGCACCACGAGCGCGTCGCTGCCAGCAACGCGCTCCGCACCCGCGCCAAGCCCCAGGTCGTCCGCGGCATCCCAGTACGCGTCAAAGTCCTCATCGCTGCCGGTAAAGCTCGCCATACAGCCATCGGCCACAAAGATGCGGTCTGCCAGCGCGGCAAGCTTGGCGCGCAGGTCGTCCAGTCGCTCGTCAAAGTGCTCGAGCAAATCGCGCAGGAACAGGTAGAAGTCCACGCCCGAGAGCTGCTCGCGCACCACGGCCGAAGGCGAGCTGTAGCTCATCGCGCGACCGAGCGCCGCCGAGTGTCCGTTGTTGATAAAGCCCTGCTCAAGCCCAATGCGAATCTGCGTGAGCACGTCGCGCACGCGGTCGGCGTCGGCGTCCGCCAAAAGCGTGCTCGACCACACCTCGCGCGGCAGGCTCGCCAGCGCGTCGATCTTCTCGGACAGAGCACCGGCGCTCACCAGCAGGTAGGGGCGCACGCCGTCCACGTCGGGCTGCGTCATGACCTCGGTCGTAAAGCTCAAAAAGCCCAGCTTGCCGGCGAGCAAGTTGTCGAGCTCTTCGGCCGAGTGCTCGCGCGTGGGCAGCTGCTTAAGCAGGCGGCAGAGCAGTGTCACGTAGGGCAGGTCCTCAAACGCGACGCAGCTCAGGTCGAAGTATTGCATGGCGTAGGCCAGGCGGTTGGTGGGGATGCCGTGGCGCAGGCAGGGGATGGGCGCGGTCGTGTCCACGACGAGCGGCGGCTCGGGGCGCGCCTCGCCAATGTCGGACACACGCAGACGCGGCAGCGTGGCCTTGTCCTCGGGCGTGTCCTCGGCCTCCTGCGCGGCACGCAGTGCGGCCGTGCGCTCGACCACGTCCGCCAGCTCGGCATCGGTCATGGCGTCGCGCTTGGCAGCCAGTTCGGCGGCTTCGGCACCCTCCGAACCCTCGGCAGCGTCTACCGGAACCAGCTCGACCAGCGCCATGTGGTCGTTCTCCAGCACGAGCTCGCGCAGCAGGTCCTCAAAGTAGCTGCCGTCCAGCTCGCCGCGCAGCTCCTCGTACACTGGGCCGTACTTGAGCGCCAGCGTCGCGGCGTCGTCATCGTAGAGCCAGGTACTCAGCGCGTCGCACGCAATGGCCACGCCGTCGGCGATACCGTAGTCGCGCTGGCGCAGGTCGTATTCGTTGCTGCT
>CAJMSG010000152.1:0-4697 GCA_905216105.1 uncultured bacterium
TCGGGCTTCGAGGCCGAGTTCGGCATCACGCTGTTCGAGCGCTCGCACTCGGGTGTCAAGGTGACGCCGGCCGGCGCCCTGCTGGTGGACGATGCACGTTCGATCATGCGGCAGTCCGAGGACGCGCTACGCCGTGCCCGACGCGCGGCGGGCGATGGCGGGGCCGTGCGTCTGGGCGTGTCGATGATGTGTCCGGGGCGCCAGACGCTGTCGATGTGGACGGGCGTACACGAGCTGGAGCCATCGTTGCGCTTCGAGATCGTGCCGGTGAGCGACCTCTACGACGAACGCGAATCCGTCATGCGCAGCTTGGGCCGCGAGGTCGATGTGGTGCAGTCGAGTTTTTCGACCCCGCGCTGGGGTGACGCCTGCCAAAAGCTCCGCATTGTCAACGTGCCGTTTTATATCGACCTGCCGCGCACGAGCCCGCTGGCGCGCAAGAATCGCATTACGGTCGCCGACTTGGAGGGTATGCGTCTGCGCGTGCTCCGCCACGGCAACGACGCTATGGACAGCCTGCGCATCGATCTTTTGGCAGACGGCGGCGTTGACGTGATCGATGTGGACAGCTTCGACTTTGCGCTCTTTAACGAGGCGGAGGAAAAGGGCGACGCGGTGCTCACCTGCGGAGCGTGGTCGGGGGTGCACCCGGCCTTTGTGGGCGTGCCGTTCCTGTGCGGCCGCGAGGTGCCGGTCTATCTGCACTACCCGCTCGAGCCCACCCTCCAAGTACAAAAATTCGTCAACGCAATGGCTCAGCTTCTCAAGTAGCCAAAAGAGCCCCGTCCCAAATTAGCTACCCTTTGCTACGGGTTTAGCGTTCCTCGCGTGGCAGCCCGGCTGCCTTGGCTGCCTTTACGCGGTTCTTGTCGATGTACATGTTTTTGTCGGCCTGGGAAAAGAGTTCGCGCATGGTAGGCGGCTCGTCAAAATCACTGGAAAGCGCATAGCCCACCGCATAGCTGATGGGCATGTCGGGGTGAGCCTCGGAATACTCGTTCACGTTCGCACGAACCCGAGCGAGACAGGACTCCACGGCAGCTCGATCGGTATCCCGCAGCACCGCGATAAACTCATCGCCGCCGTCGCGACCCACAAAGCACGTCTCGGACGCCACACGCCCCAGCTGCTGGGCAAAAGAACGGATGTATTCGTCGCCCTTCTCGTGGCCGAAGTTGTTATTGACCGTATGCAGATTGTTAAGGTCGAAGACGCACATCGCAACGGGCGACTCCGCGGAGACAGGCTGCTCCTGCCCCAAGACCTCCTCGCACTTGTTCTTGTTGGGCAGTCCCGTGGCTTCGTCGAGATAGACTTTGCTCTGCAGTTCGCGATTGAGCGCGGCAGTTCGCACCGCGCGAACAAGTTCGACCGCAAAGGTCGCCACCAAGCCCATGATGTCGATGATCACCAAGCCCTCGAGATAGTTGAGCGCCGACGCCTTCTCCTGAGAGTAGTCCTCTGCGAGTCGCGTAGCATCGTCGCAAATGCCAAAGAACTCCTCGCTCATAGCGATGATCTCGGTGTTCTCGTAGCCGACCTCGCGCACGCGGATGATCTCGGCGCAAAGCTCATCAAAATAGTTTGCAAGCTCGGTCATCTTTGCCTGATACTCATCGTCGTCGAGACGGACGAGGTTGAGGTCGTCACTTCCGTAACGCAAACCGTTGATGTATGAATCCACGGCTTTGAGCAGGTCATCTTGAGGCTGGCCCGCATCCTCGAGCTTAACGATTCGCTGCGTGGTACCGCGCACCAGACCGGCGTAGTTGACCACGCGCGCCGTGCCCTGGATATCGGAGACGAGCAGCATAACATTGATGAAGAAGAAGATGAGAACTGCCGTGAGCACCATCATGAGCAGGCGCACCGCCTGGCTGGCCTTCTTGGCGACAGAAGTATTCACAAGTTCACTTCTTCAAATGGCAAAAGCGCAGGTGGCGCATAGCGTGCTGAAATTCATGGGTGGTTAACTCTACCATATAGGCCAGCAGCCTCAAACTGCAGCAGACACTCGTCCAAATTGGCGTGACGCCTGCCTTGTTGTTCTTGACCTGGCTGCGCTATCGGACATGCTTCTGGTCTTGGATCACCATGGGAAAGCTCATCCCGTTTTGTGCGTCTAGAGTGGGATGCGGCTTCCCAAAGGTGCCGTTAGGGGAAACTACATCCCGGTTTACCCCCTTGAAATGGGATGCCGTTTCCCGGAGGGGGTCCAGCGGGAAACGGCATCCCATTCTGGGTCCGAAAAGTGGGATACGGTTTCCGGCCGGCATGAAAAAGCCTCCGCAGCTCGTGTGGCTGCGGAGGCTTTATTCGTTGCGGCGCATTGTGTTTGGGTCGCTGAGATGAGTCGATTTGCCCCGAAAGAGGAGGGCATTGACCTTAGGGTCATGCCCGACGAATGAGCGGCAAATCGGCCATCTCGGCGAGCCGAACTACTCCAGCTCAAACGCTCCGGTATAGAGCTGGTAGTAATATCCGCGCTTGGCGATCAGCTCGTCGTGGTTGCCGCGCTCGATGATGCGGCCGTGATCCAGACAGATGATCGCGTCGGAGTTGCGCACGGTGGAAAGGCGGTGCGCGATGACAAACGTCGTGCGGCCCTCCATGAGCTTATCCATGCCCGCCTGCACGATGGCCTCGGTGCGGGTGTCGATGGAGCTCGTTGCCTCGTCCAGAATCATCGCCGGCGGATCGGCGACGGCAGCGCGGGCGATCGAAATCAGCTGGCGCTGGCCCTGCGACAGCTGGGCGCCGTTGCCGGTGAGCATCGTGTCGTAGCCGTCGGGCAGGCGGGTGATAAAGTCGTCCGCGCCGGCGAGCTTTGCCGCCGCGATGCACTCCTCGTCGGTCGCATCCAGGTTGCCGTAGCGGATGTTGTCCATCACGGTGCCGGTGAACAGGTTCACGTCCTGCAGCACGACGCCCAGTGAGCGGCGCAAATCGGCCTTGCGGATCTTATTGACGTTGATGCCGTCGTAGCGAATCTTGCCGTCGGCAATGTCATAGAAGCGGTTGATGAGGTTGGTGATGGTCGTCTTGCCGGCACCGGTGGCGCCGACAAACGCGACCTTCTGGCCCGGCTTGGCAAACACGGACACGCCGTGCAGCACCTCGTGGTCGGGTGTGTAGCCAAAGTCCACGTTGTCCATGACCAGGTCACCGCGCAGCGGCACGTACTCGATCTCGCCGGTTGCGCGGTGCGGATGTTTCCATGCCCACATGCCGGTGTGGTGGTCAGCCTCCTCGAACTCCCAAGTCTCGGGGTTCACCTGCGCGTTGACGAGTGTCACGTAGCCTTCGTCGGCCTCGGGCTTCTCGTCGATGAGCTCAAAGATGCGGTCGGCGCCGGCGAGGCCCATGACCACGGCGTTGATCTGCTGTGAGATCTGGCCGATCTGTCCGCAGAACTGCTTGGTCATGTTGAGGAACGGCACCACGACGGCGATGGACAGCGCCATGCCCGAGATGCTCAGGTTGGGCACGCCCAGCGCCAGGAAAATGCCGCCCGCCAGTGCGACCAGCACGTAGAGCAGGTTGCCCAGGTTCATAAGGATGGGCATGAGGATGTTGGCGTACATGTTGGCCTTCTGGGAGACCTCGAAGAGCTTTTCGTTGCGCTCGTCAAAATCGGCCTCGGCGGCAGACTCGTGGCAGAACGCCTTGACGACCTTCTGACCGTTCATGACTTCCTCGATATGGCCCTCGACCACGCCGAGCTCGGTCTGCTGCGCAATGAAGAAGCGCGCGGAGTTGGAGCCGAGCAGCTTGGTCATAAAGGTCATAAAGGCGACGCCGGCGATGATGACCAGGCACATCCACACGCTGTAGTACAGCATGATAAAGAACACCGTGACGATGATGATGATCGTCATGAGCAGGTTGGGCAGCGACTGGCTGATCATCTGACGCAGCGTGTCGATGTCGTTGGTGTAGTGGCTCATGATATCGCCGCGCTGGTGCGTGTCGAAGTAGCGGATCGGCAGGTCCTGCATGCGGTTGAACATCATCTCGCGCAGCTTCTCCAGCGAGCCCTGCGTGACGATAGCCATGGCGCGGTTCCAGAAGAGCGAGGACAGGACGCCGACGCCGTAGATGCAGGCGAGGGTGGTCACGAGCTGTGCGATCTTGGGCTGCGCGGCTTCCCAATCGCCCGACTGCCACGATTCGCCAATAATTTGCAGGGCGCTCTGCAGGAAGGTCGCGCCGATGGAGTTGATGATGGCGCAGAGCACCACGCCGGCGACGACGAGGGGCAAAAGCACGGGATAGAAGCCAAAGAGCGTCTTGATGAGGCGCGACATGGTGCCGCCCTTGCGGTTGAGCGCGCGCTCGGCGGTCGTTGCCTTACTCATGGGCCTCGCCTCCTTCCTGGGTCTGAGCTTGCGTTGCGGTCATGTCGGTGTTGTCTGCCGCCGTGTTCGCGTCGCCAGAGACGTCGTCGGCGTCTTGCGTACCTTCGGCAGACATCTTGTTTTGCGAGGTAAAGGTCTCGCGGTAGATCTCGCTCGTCTTGAGCAGCTCTTCGTGGTTGCCGATCTGTGCGATGCGGCCGCCCTCCATGACAATGATGCGGTCTGCGTCCTGCACGGAGCTGATGCGCTGGGCGATGATGATCTTGGTCGTGTTGGGCAGATAGCTTGCCAGCCCTGCGCGAATCTTGGCGTCGGTCTTGGTGTCGACGGCGCTGGTGG
>CAJMSG010000153.1:0-4676 GCA_905216105.1 uncultured bacterium
AAGTTCGGCCATACGGAACTCCCTTCGTATCGGCACCGCGTGAGAAGCGGTGTTGATTACTAACGAACGAGTCATAGCTTAGACTCGCCGTGTTTCCGCGACATTACCGTTATGTTGCTGTCGCGAAACCAATCAATGAGGTTACCCTATCGAGGCGGCGTTGCCACCCTCAACAGCCAATCAACTGTATAAATTGCAGACCTCTCCCCATGGTTTAGAGGTAGTCAATTTGGGACGGGGCTTTATTAACTGGTATTTCGCATCAGATACCATTCAATATAGTCCCATCCTAGATTGACCGCTATGTTATAGGAAATGCCGATAGCGAAGTATTTTCGATTGGTATCACCAAATCGCGAGAGAAATTCCATCTTAGCGCAGTGGTGCTGTAGAATCCTTGCAACAAAACATCGCACCTAGGCATCTAAAGGAGCACGATATGCGCGTCGACGAGGTTTTTAAGCAGGCAGCATCCCAGGGCACCGCGCCCGTTTCATTTGAGATGTTCCCGCCCAAGGGCGAGCTGACCCTCGACACGGCTCGCAAAGTGGCAGGCAACCTGTGCAAGCATTCGCCGAGCTTTGTCTCGGTCACCTGCTCGGCCGGCGGCTCGGGCAACGGTGCCGCCACCGCCCCCATCGCGCATATGATTACGAGCGAATTCGATACGCCCTCGGTGGCGCACCTCACCTGCGTTGGACGCACGCATGCCGATATCGCCGCCAAGATCGATGAATACCGCTCCGCCGGCGTTGAAAACATCCTGGCCCTGCGTGGTGATCTTCCCGCTGGCGCGACCGAGGACGACAAGCCCGCCTCGGACTACGCCTACGCCCGCGACCTTATCCCCGAGCTCGTCGACGCCGGCTTTTGCGTGGGCGCCGCAGCCTACCCCGAGGGCCACATTGCCTGCGAGGATCTCAACCTCTCGGTCGAGCACCTCAAGCAAAAACAGGACGCCGGCGCGAGCTTCTTTGTGACGCAGCTCTTTTTTGATAACGAGTGCTTCTACCGTTTTCGCGAGCTTGCCGACAAGGCCGGTATCACCGTGCCCATTACCGCGGGCATCATGCCGTTTATGGGCAAGTCGCAGATCAGCCGCATGGTCTTTATGTGCGGCGCGTCGCTGCCCTCCCCCGTCATCAAGATTCTCGCCAAGTACGAGAACGACCCCGAGAGCCTGCAGGCAGCCGGTGTAGATTATGCCGCCCGTCAGCTTAGCGACCTCAAGGAGCACGGCGCCGACGGTCTGCACCTGTACACTATGAATCGTCCTGCGATCGCCGCAACCATTATGGAGCGCCTGGGGTAATGGAAAAACCGCACATCGATACAGCTTTTGTCGAAGTGCCGGCCGATCTTGCATCGCCGGCGCTTTACCGTATCGATGCCGCCCGTCGCCCCCGCGTCGATCGTGCCGAGATGCTGCGCTATCTGGGCTACGGCGGTCAGCAGATTGAACCCGAATTGTCGCAGCGTATTGAGCTTGTCGTTGAACGTCTGGAGCTGGACATTGAGCCCCGCGGCGTGCGTCGCGTGTTTGCCGTCGATGCCACAGGCGTGGACGAGCAGGGAGAGCCCTGCATCCGCCTGGGCGGCACCAACGTTGAGCTGCGCGGTCGCGATATCTATCGCCACCTCAAGGACGCCCGCATGGCCGCTCTTATGGCCTGCACCCTCGGCATGGGCGCCGAGCGCCGCCTGCGCACCACGGGAGCCCAGCAGCCCCTAGAGGGGGCCGTGCTCGACGCCGCATGCTCTGCCTATGTAGAAGCTGCTGTTGAGCAGATGGACCAGCAGGTCAAGGCTGCGGCCGCCGCACACGGACTCGCCGGCAACTGGCGCTTTAGTCCCGGCTACGGCGACTGCCCGCTCTCGGCCCAGCGCTCGATCGTCAACGCGCTCAACGCCACGCGGCTCATCGGGCTTACCGTCACACCCACCAGCCTACTCATGCCCACCAAGAGCGTGACCGCGGTGATCGGCCTGTTCGACGGCGAGGTCCACGACGCCCAGACCCGCCCCACCTGCAATATCTGCCGCATGCGCGAGAACTGCCGCTTCCGCGCCGCCCACACCACCTGCTATTCCAGCCATTAGGAGCCCTCGATGTTTACTCCGCTTATCACTCATGATTCTGACGGCACTGCATTGGCGGCACCCGTTGATGCCGCACGTCGCAACGGTGCCACGTACAAGACGCGCACGATCGACGATCTGCGCATTAAGGACGATCGCCTGCGTGCGGCCATCGAGGGCACGGGACACCTGCTGTTCGACGGCGGCATGGGCACCATGTTGCAGGCCGCTGGCATGAAGGCGGGCGCCCTGCCCGAGCTGCTCAACTTTGAGGAGCCCCAGGTTATCACCGATATCCAACGTCAATATGTCGAGGCTGGCTGCGACGTGATTACCGCCAATACCTTTGGTGCCAATGCCCACAAGCTCGATGGCGCCGCCACCGTGGCAGACGTCTTTGCCGCGGCCGTCGCCTGTGCCCGCGAGGCCGGCGCCCGCTACGTCGCCGGTGACATCGGCCCCATCGGCGCGCTGCTGCGCCCCTTGGGTACCCTCAGCTTCGACGAGGCCTACGACCTCTTTGCCGAGGAGGTGCGCTCTGGCGTCGCCGCGGGTGTGGACCTCTTTATTATCGAGACTATGACCGACCTTGCCGAGATCAAGGCGGCAGTCCTCGCCTGCCGCGAGAATTCCGACTTGCCCGTCTTTGCCACCATGACCTTTGAGGAAGACGGCCGCACCTTCTTGGGCACGAGCCCCGAGGTCGCCGCCATCACCCTCGACGCCATCGGCGCCGACGTTTTGGGCATCAACTGCAGCCAGGGCCCGGCCGAGCTCCGAGGACTCGCCGCGCGTATGCTCACCGTTACGGACAAGCCCGTTATGGTGCAGGCCAATGCGGGACTGCCCCATGTGGACGACGACGGCAACACCGTCTTTGATATCCAGGCACCCGAATACGCCGAGGCTGTCGCCGGCATGATTGAGGACGGCGTGAGCGTCGTGGGCGGCTGCTGCGGCACCACGCCGGCGCACATGGCCGCCTTGCGCACGCTTATCGATAACCACACGCCCAGCCCGCGCCACCGCAAGCCCAGCATGTCGGTCACGAGCGCTCAGACGGTCGTGGACCTTCCCTGCGACGGCCACAAGATCGCCGTCATCGGCGAGCGCATCAATCCCACCGGCAAAAAGCGCCTGCAGCAGGCCCTGCGCGACGGCGACCTGGACTACGTCGTGAGCCAGGGCATCAGCCAGCAGGAACAGGGCGCCGACATCCTGGACGTCAACGTGGGCCTGCCCGAGATCGACGAGGTCAAGATCATCCAACAGGCGACCGAACAGCTCCAGGGCTCCACGCTGCTGCCGCTGCAGATCGACTCCACCGACCCCGCCGCCGTCGAGGCCGCCGTACGTCGCTACGCCGGCAAGCCCATCATCAACTCGGTCAACGGCAAGCAGCAGATCATGGATGAGATCTTTCCGTTGGTTGCCCACTACGGCACCAACGTCGTCGGCCTTACGCTCGACGAAGGCGGCATCCCCGATACCGCCGAGGCCCGCTTCGCCATCGCCGAGCGCATCGTGGCCGAGGCCGCCCGCTACGGCATTGGCCCGGACCGCATCCTCATCGACTGCCTGGTCATGACCGCCTCGACCAATCAACGCCAGGCCGAGCAGATCCTGCGCGCCATGTCCCTGTGCAAGGAGCGCCTGGGCGTCAAATGCGCGCTCGGCGTGTCGAACATCAGCTTTGGCCTGCCCGCTCGCCCGCTGCTGGGTTCGGTCTTTTTGGCCGCCGCTTTTGGCGCGGGTCTGGACGCCCCCATCATGAACCCGGGCTCCAAGCGCTTTATGGATACCGTCTACAGCTATCGCGTCCTGAGCGTTGAGGACGAGGGCTCGACCGGATACATCGAGCGCTATGCCGGCTGGACCGATCCGTATAAGATCGCCGCCAACCCGGCAGCAGCTCAGGCCGCATCGACCGACACCGTGCCCGCTGCCGGCACCGACGGCACCGACGGCAACGACGACCCGATTCGTCGCATGGTCGTCTCGGGCCGCAAAGGCGAGATCGCTGCCGAGACCGAGCGTCTGCTGGCAGACCACGACGCCATGGACCTCATCAACAATCACTTTATCCCCGCCCTCGACGAGGTTGGCGTCCTCTTTGACCAGGGCAAGTTCTTCTTGCCGCAGCTTATGGCCTCGGCCGAAGCCGCACGCGTGGGCTTCGACACCATCAAGCGCCTGATGCCCGCCGGCGAGATCGCCGACAAGGGCAAGATCTGCGTGGCCACCGTCAAGGGCGACATCCACGACATCGGTAAGAACATCGTCAAGATGCTGCTCGATAACTACGGCTATACCGTCTTTGACCTAGGCCGCGACGTCGACCCGCAAGAGGTGCTCAAGACCGTGCGGGAGCGTGACATCAAGCTCGTCGGCCTCTCGGCGCTTATGACCACCACGGTCGTCGCCATGGAAGAGACCATCAAGTTGCTCCATGCCGAGGTTCCGGGCGTCAAGATCATCGTAGGCGGCGCCGTGCTCACCCCCGAATACGCCAAGCAGATCGGCGCGGACTACTACGCCAAGGACGCCGCCGAAAGCGCGCGCATCGCCGAAGAGGTCTTTGGGCAGTAACACAACGG
>CAJMSG010000154.1:0-4647 GCA_905216105.1 uncultured bacterium
CAGGGCGGCGTCTACCAAAGCGCGAGCTATGTTGGCGATCGTTGGGCGGAGCCGGTCTTTGCGTACTATCGTGCATTTGACGATGTGTTTGAGGCCGAGGACGCAATGCGTGACGCTTATGGTCACGGTATCGACCGTATGCTTATGCTGGGCGGCGGTGGGTTTGCCTATCCCAAGTTCGCGCTGATGTCGCACGAGGGCTTGCGCATGGACGTCATTGAGTACGATGCCGAGATTACGCGCCTGGCGCGCCGCTGGTTCTACCTGGACGAGCTGGAGCGCGCGGTGGGCGACCGCTTGCGGGTGATTACCGCTGAGGCGCGTTCGTACCTGGGCGTGACGAGCGTGGGGCATCGTCGCTACGACGTGATCGTGGGCGATTGCTTTGGCGGTGCCGAGCCCGTGCGCGAGCTGGTGACGGTTGAGGCGTTGCGCTTGGTGCGGGGTAGCTTGAACTCGGGCGGCATCTACGTGGCTAATATCGTGAGCTCGAACGAGGGGAGCGATGTGACGTTCCTGCGCGACTGCGCTGCCACGGCGCTCGAGGTGTTCGCCCATGCCTGGGTGGTCCCGTGTGGCGATGCGGAGTTCGGCGGCGAGGAGAACTACCTGCTCATCGCCAGCGACGGCGGCTACGCCTTTGCCGAAGCCGTGCCCTTCGACGCTGACTTCCTCGGCACCGTCCTTCACGACAAGTAAGTCTCCCCGTCCCAAAAAAGACTGGTCTTAGGCGTGGTCGCGCCAGCTGAGGACGCGCTGCTTCATACCCTCGATGTCGAGCACGCCT
Source organism: uncultured bacterium (assembly GCA_905216105.1). Lineage (GTDB taxonomy): Bacteria > Actinomycetota > Coriobacteriia > Coriobacteriales > Coriobacteriaceae > Collinsella. The sequence goes on from CAJMSG010000154.1 coordinate 788, forward strand.
TCGGCGAAGCCTTTGCGCACAAGCTCCTCGGGAACGTACTCGTCGTAGCGATCAAAATAAGGCACCTCGCCGGGATAGACGAGCTCGATGGGGTCGAAGTCCTTTTCGGCCTCGGCTGCGAGCACCTCAAAGAACGTCTTCTCGTCGGCCTTCATCTTAAACTGCATAAAGTATGGACGCGACGGATCGAGCCCGCGAAGGCCAAGCTCCGCGGCGCATTTAATCTTGAGCATGCGCTCGAGTGCCAAAAAGGCGTAGCTGCCCAACCAGGGGAAGAGCACCCAAGTGTCGCCACCCAGGTTGATGAGCGGCTTAGTTCCCGCGCCCGAAATCTCGGCGGTATGACGAGCCTGCGCCAAGCGAGCCCGTGCGTTACCCATAAGGTACGGATATGCCGCGTGCTCGTTGAGCGCCTTGCGCATGCGCTCGAGCACATGCGTGTTAATGTCGCCGGGGCAGTCGCCAAAGTAGGCCGGCACCCGGCCTTTGACCTGCGTGGCAAAGACGGTATGGCGCTTCCAGTCCACTTCTTCGACAATCCAGCAATGTCCGGCAATGGCGATGCGCTCACCGGGCGGTGGCGGATTGACGATCGTGCCCAACTCGGCCGACTCGCTGCGAACGGTGAACTCCTCGTTTTCCTGGAACACAGCGTAGAACTTAAAGTTGTTAATGATGCGCTCGCCCGCGAGACCCACGATGAGCCCATCGCCCTCGGTGACCTGGATGTGGTCGATCTTGATGAGGTGGCGCAGCAGTACGCGATAGTCATCGGCCGAGACGCGGTGGAAATAACTAAGCGTGAGCACGCGTTGGGCAAGTTCGGCCGGCGTGAGTTCGCCGGTACTGGCAAGCGTCGACATAGTCTGGTGGTAGAGCAGGCTGTAGGGGAGTCGATCGAGCTCGGGCGGCTCGACCCACTTTTCCTCGCGATAGAGTTGTACGAGCGCGATGCCCTGCAGGAGCTTCCACGGAATGGTCTCGGGCATCATCGTGCGCGGCTCGGGCTCTTCCTCGCGCATGACGAACCACATCTCGGGCGGAAGATCGCGGCGTCCCGTGCGGCCCATGCGCTGCAAAAAGGAACTGACGGTAAACGGTGCATCGATCTGGAACGCGCGCTCCAGGCGGCCGATATCAATGCCGAGCTCCAACGTGGAGGTGGTGACGGTCGTCTGTGCCTGCTCCTCGTCGCGCATGAGCTCCTCGGCCGTCTCGCGCAGCGATGCCGAGAGGTTGCCATGATGGATAAGGAAGCGGTCTGGCTCGTGCCGGCTTTCACAGTAGCTGCGCAACATGGAGCACACAGCTTCTGCCTCCTCGCGCGAGTTGGCAAAGACCAGGCACTTGCGGCCGCGCGTATGCTCAAAGATATAGCCCATACCGGGGTCGGCGTTGTCGGGCGCCGTGTCGGTGGGGCTGAGAAGCGCCTGCTCGGTCGCTCGTGGGATGTCGACTTCGCCCTCGGGGGCCGAGGAAGTGCGACGGTCTTTGGGAGCGGCCTTGCCCCGCGCCTGCTCGCGACGTTGACGGCGTTCCTCTTGTGTAAGCTGTCCGCTGTGGCGCATGTCTTGTCCGGATACGGGCAGTGCCGCGGGTGCCGCTGCCTCAATGCGCTCGCACGCAAGCACTTCGGCCTCTTGAGGACCCATGCTCTCGAATCCTCGCTGCTGAGCCTGGGGACCCGAGTTGTAGAAGTGCTCCATGGAGATACGCCACACGCGGCGTGGCTCCTCAAAGCGGGGGATGACGCAGTCGCGTCCCGTACCCTGCGACAGGAAGGCACCCGTGCGTTCCGGGTCCCCGATGGTGGCCGAAAGGCCGATGCGCCGGGGCCGCACGCCCGCCATGCGCGAGAGTCGCTCGATAAGGCAGAGCGTCTGCCCGCCGCGGTCACCGCGCATGAGCGAGTGGACCTCGTCGATGACCACATAGCGCAGGTCGCAGAACATACGCGGAATCGCCATGTGCTTGTGGATCAGGAGTGCCTCGAGTGATTCGGGCGTAATCTGTAGGATACCGCTCGGCTTTTTGATGAGCTTTGCCTTGTGCGACTGCGAGACATCGCCGTGCCAGTGCCAGACGGGGATATCGGCCTCTTCGCACAGATCGTTGAGGCGAACGAACTGGTCATTGATGAGTGCTTTGAGGGGGCCAATGTAGAGGGCACCAACGCTTGCGGGCGGGTTCTCCCAAAACTCGGTCAGGATGGGAAAGAAGGCCGCCTCAGTTTTGCCAGATGCCGTGGATGCCGTCAGGAGCACATTGTCTTGCGTGTTGAAGATGGCATCTGCCGCCGCAACCTGGATGGAGCGCAGACTCTCCCAATCGTGGGAGTAAATGAAATCCTGGATAAACGGGGCATATCGGTCAAAAGCGTTCATGGGACCTCCTCTCATCAACGGGCTGATCAACGCAACGGGCAACGGCTCGATATCTTGCAACATCGGGGTTTGCCATGATAAAACCTGCCAAAATAAACCTGTCCCTTTTTGGCAGGTTAGATGGTGAATTCGGCGAAGTTGCGGTCGTCGTCTGCGGTGCCGGTGTCATCTGTTGCGGCTGCCGGCGCCAGCGCGTCGCCACCAACGCTTTGCAGCAGCTCGGCTACGTTGGCGTCGGGGTTCTGACACAGGATATCGAGCAGCTCGATAAAGTCGCGGATGACCTCGCGGGGCGTCAGATGCGTGTCGGCCCCCACGCGGCCAAACTCAATTTTGAGGAAGTCCACCAAGTCGTTCTCGGTAAGCGTGGGCGTCCAGCCAAAGTAGCCGGCATGAATCTGCATGAGCTTTTCGATGAGCACCAGCAGCTCCTCGTAGGTGAGCGGCTGCAGGCGGATGATGGGCGCGAGCATATCTTTGAGATCATCGCGCGCAAAACGGCCCTGAGCGAGACGGCTCCGAAGGGCCTCGTAGGAAAAGACGCCGCGGCGGCGGTCCTCGATAGAGGTCGGCGTGCCGCCCATGATCACGCCCAGGTACTGCGCTTTGCCTTGGAGCGTGTCGTTGTACATGGTCAGGATCTTCTCGTAGTTATATTGGCGTGTAATCGCGTTGGGAATCTTGTATAGATTCACGAGCTCGTCGATGAGCACCAGCATGCCCTTGTAGCCGCTGCAGACCAAAAAACGTGCGATGAGCTTGACGTAGTCGTACCAGTCGTCGTCGCTGATGATGGTCGAGGAGCCCAACTCGGCGCGTGCCTCACTCTTGGTGCGGTACTCGCCGCGAATCCATTTGGTCACGCGACTCATAGCTTCTTCGTCACCCTCCGAGACGGCTGCGCGATAACGGCGGAGCATACGGGCGAAGTCGAAGCCGTGGACCATTTCCTCGAGCGGGGCCAGTTGGGCATTAACGGCAGACTCGTCGGCGTCGGCACACGAGGCGACCCAGCGGTCCAGGATAAGGTTGAGCGCGCCGCCCTCGGGGCGCGTCTTGGTCGATATGTTGCGGATGAGCTCGCGATAGGTGGCGAGGCCCTGGCCCTGGCCACCCTGTAGGCGGCGCTCAGGGGAAAGGTCGGCATCGGCGACCACAAAACCTTCGCCCATGGCGTGTGTGCGGATGGTCTGGAGCAAAAAGCTCTTGCCGGCGCCGTAACGACCGACCAGAAAGCGGAAGCTCGCGCCACCGTCGGCGATGAGACTCAAATCGGTGAGCAGGGCGCGAATCTCGACCTCGCGTCCCACGGTGATATAGGGAAGGCCAATGCGCGGGACCACGCCGCCCTTGAGCGAGTTGAGAATGACGGCGGCGACGCGCTTGGGCACACGGGGTGCTGCGGATGCGGTATCACTCATGGTCTAGGTATCCTCTCACGTCTGCTTCGTAGTCCTCGATAATTTGCGGTCCTGC
>CAJMSG010000155.1:0-4646 GCA_905216105.1 uncultured bacterium
TTGGCGCGCATGGCCTGAATCACCACGTCGATATCGGACTTGTGACCCGCCGTGGCGACGACCACCAGGTCGCGCGGACCGATGGGGCACTGCTCGCCCAGGTGCTTGTAATCGACCAGACGACGGTCGTAGACGCCGGGCACCCATTCGGGCGTCAGCGTGCCGGGGCGGTCGTCGCAGGCCACGACGGCAAAGCCCGCCGCCGTGAGCACGCGCGCCGTCGCGGCGCCCACGTGACCGCAGCCAAAGATGTAGGTCAGGCCCTCGGGGCAGAGCGTCTCGACGTGCGCCGCAGGAATCTCGGAGGCAGCATTGGTGTAGGTGACCTTACTCCCCTCCTCCACCAGCGAAAGCTCGGGGCAGCCCGCAATGGTACGACGCGATTCCTCACCATGGTACTCGGCCACATCGCCCTCGAGCGCGCTCGCGATAAACGGCTCAAAGTCGATGACAAAGTCGCCGATGCGTCGATAGGCCAAGACGTCCGCAATCTCCTGGAGCAACGGCTCCTGAGTCGCATCCAGATACAGGTAGCACAGGCAGATGGCTCCTCCGCAGATCATGCCGGTGTCGGAGTTCTCGCCGCCCATGGTGTAGCGGACCAGGCGCGAGTGCCCCGCGCTCAGAAGCTCGCGTGCCTCATCCAGTGCAAAGAGCTCAATCTTGCCGCCGCCGATGGTGCCCGCCTGACCGCCGTCGGCAAAGACGGTCATCCATGCGCCCACACCGCGCGGGGACGACCCCGCCGTACCGGCCACGACCACGAGCTCGCACGTCTCGCCAGCACGCAGGGCGGCAAGCGCCGCATTCACAACATCGAGCTTTTCCATTGCCGCCTTCTATCCTTTAAAGACATCGGTGAGCATAGCGAGTGCCTCGAGCACGCCGCCGCCGACCGACGTCGCCTTGTCCGAAATATAGTTGATATAGCCGGCGTCGCCGCGGGGGTCGACGTCGGCGCATTTAAAGCCCTCAGTCACCTGCACGCCGTTCGCCAAAAGGCCGCGCAGGCAGCCATCGATCTGCGTGCGCATGGGCGTATCGCCCGCGTAGCCAATCACGTCTCCGGCGCTCACGATATCGCCGATCGCATGGTCGGACCGAAACACGCCGGCGGCGGGGCTGTGGATAACACGCTCTTTGCCATAGCCGGCGATAATGCCCGGCACGCCCGTGTTGGGCTGGGGCGAGCCTTGGGTAATGACACGGCCCAGGAAATGCCCGCGCATGGTTTCGACCACGGCGTCGCAGTCAACCGGCGCGGCAAAGCCCGGCCCCACGGCGATAACGGCAGGCGCCATGTCGCGCGTGGTGCCCAAGTTACGCTTGGCCAGAATCGCGTCGACCACAGCCGCGGGCTTCAGTTCGTCGAGCATCTTGGCCTGGGGGTCCACCACAACGGCAACATCCCCCGTTTGGATAATCTCGAGCGCCTCAGCCGGCGCCTGCGCCAAGCGGGCGCGAATGCCCTCGACCTCGACCTCGCCCAAGCGAATGGCCTCGCAAAAACTGATTGTGCGACGGATGCACGTGGGGACCGCGATATCGGCCATGACGACCGACACGCCGGCGCGCACCAAGCGAGCGGCGACGCCCGTGGCGATATCGCCGGCGCCGCGAACATAAACGAGCATTCCCGGGGCACCTCCCTGTGCTACGGTTTGAGCAGAGCAAAAGCGGTTCGACCGCTACTCTGATGATTATTTATTATCACAGTATTATACGGCGGTGAACAGATGGAAACGGTTAGCGGCAATCTTGCCTCGGCGCTCAGGATTGAGCCGGGCATTACCGCGATTATCGGCAGCGGCGGCAAGTCGACCTTGCTAAAGACGCTCGGCCTTGAGCTTATGCGCGCTGGCGGCCGCGTGCTCCTCTGCACCACCACGCGCATGTTCCCCGTCGCCGGCGTGCCGTGGGACGGGTCGAGCCGTCGCCTGGACGCCGCGCCCTGGAAGCCGGGTGCCTCACACGCCCCAGGCTGCACCTGCGAGGCCTGCGCGGGGCTTGTGCGGGGAAGCATCTGCCAGGCGGGTGTTTTGGACCCGGAGACGGGCAAGCTCTCCTCCCCTGCCGAGCCGCTCGACCAGCTGGCGCAGCGCTTTGACTACGTCCTGGCCGAGGCGGACGGCAGCAAGCGGCTCCCGCTCAAGGCCCACGCCCCGTGGGAGCCGGTCGTTCCCGCAGGCACGGCCAACGTTATCTGGGTCGTGGGCGCCTCGGGGCTGGGCAAGCCCGTCGCCGAGGTTGTCCACCGCCCCGAGCTCTTCTGCGAGCGCTGCGGCTGCAAGCCCACCGACATTGCCACCCCCGAGCGCGTCGCCCAAGCGCTCAACGCCGAGCTGCGGGCGCTGGACCTCAACACCGCCCGCATCATGCTCAACCAAGTCGACACGCTTGCCGACTCTACGATGGTCGAGCGCTTCGAGGCGACCCTCGACCGCCCCATCATCGCCACCAGTCTCAAGTAGCTGGCACCGCCCTCCGCGGTTGCGGTGAAATAAGGACTGTTTTGCCAGCCTAAAGGCTCAATTAATCCGTATTTCACCGCAACTTTCGAAGGCGTTCCCGCTTGTGTTGGCGCCGTCACGTCGACCGATTGCCGCTTGGCACAGTGCGGCAACATCGGGGGCGTCGTCGCCTTTATATGCCATGGCGAGTAGGGCGGCATCATAGATTTCGTCGTTGGTCATATCGCCGGCATCGATGGGGCAGAAGGTGAGTATCGAATCCTGCTCAGCGAGCTCGGCGAGATTGATCGTTTCGCCTGCGGCAAAGACATCGTCGAGGACGAGCGTCGCGCTCGTACAGGGAATTTGATAAATCTTGCCATCGGTGGCGATGGGGAACCTGCCGCCTCGAGCGTGTACACACCTTGAATGAGGCTGATACCGGAACCGTCGGAGGCGACGAACTCAACCTTGTTGACCGTTGTCCCGTCGACAGTCTTGCCCGTAATGTGTATCGGGACACGTGAGGCCCCGCTATCGGTATCCCAACCTGCGGCAGAGATGTCGAGCATAATAGCATGCTCCGAATGAGCCGATATAAAGTGGGAAAAAATCTGCCGCAGATAAAGACCCAAACAGCTACCGCCGATGATGCCGATTATCAGCATGCAGGCAAGGATGGCCGCAACGTGGTTCCGAGGCTTTACCCGAAGTTCAGAATCAGCAGAGACGCCATTGACGGCAACCCCGCACGCCGTGCAGTACCTAACACCATCGCGCAACTCAGTTCCACAATAAGGACAATTCATGCCAGCCCCCGTAACCATAGGCGTTCTAATCGAGGCCACTGTAAAGCGATAATCCAAATCCAAGTTGCGCAACAATTAGCCTTAATTGAAGTCGCGGTGAAATAGGGACTGATTAGACCTTTTAACTGGTAAAACAGTCCCTATTTCACCGCAACTCATGAAGACGCCCCTCAAGCACGGTCCCATCAGGGAAAAGGGCACATATCGGCAAAGTGCAATTCAGACCCTTCCAACTATGTATATGCAGCACTTCAAGATAAACGCAGCGACCCCTTAGTTATCGCAGGCCGGACACAGTGTTACTTTCCAAATCTTTCCGCAGGACGGAGGAGCCCCCGCCGCGCGAAGCGCGCAGCGGGGGCTCCGACATGTCCGAGGACGATTTGGAAAGTAACACTGTGTCCGGCCGACGGGATCCCTAAGCACGCCATGCTTCTTATGTGCAGCAAAGCTAATGCTGCTAAAATATAAAGCGCTCATGTAGTTTAAACGCACGACGATAAGGAGCACCAGTGGGTAACCACTTCCGTACCTCCGGTGCGGGCGATGATGCCCCCAAGACGCAGACAGGCGTCCAGGGCAGTCGTTTCGCCACTCCGGATTCAGAGGGCCAGCCTGTTGCTCAGGCCCCCGCTCAGCCGGCAGATCAGGCACAGCCGGCATCAGATCCCTTTGCCTACAATCCCACCAGCGATGTCGCGCTTTCCGGCACGGCGGGTTTTGAGCCCGTTCAGGCCGTGACCGCTCGCGTGGAGCAGCCTCAGGCTGGTGCCGCCGCGCCGCAGCCTACCATGGCCGGCATTCCCGACCCCATGGCCCCTGCGACGCCGGTTCCTCAGCCTGCGCAGTCCGGTCTCTTTGCCGCTATTCCCGATCCCACGCAGCCTGCTGCCCCGGTGGTCGAGAGCGATCAGGCAGCCGAGGTCGCAAGCCTCGATAACGCGCTCAACAACCCCGATTTTACGTCGGTGTTTGCGCCCATCGATCCGCAGGCCAGCCGCAAGAAGATGGCCAAGCAGGCCGGTGTCGAGCCCGTCATCCTTATGGAGCATGTCACCAAGATCTATCCGGCACAGCCCAACAAGCCTGCACTCGACGACATCAACATCGAGATCTATCCGGGCGAGTTCGTCTTCCTGGTCGGTCATTCCGGCTCGGGTAAGACCACGCTGCTGTCGACGCTCAACCGCGACGTCAAGCCGACGAGCGGCCGCATCTTGGTTGCCGGTCAGGACCTCATGAAGATCAAGAACCGCAAGGTTCCGTTCCTGCGCCGCCAGATTGGCGCCGTGTTCCAGGACTTTAAGCTTCTGCCGCAAAAGACCGCCTACGAAAACGTGGCGTTTGCCCTGCAGTGCATCGGCAAGCCCAAGGGCGTCATTCGCAG
>CAJMSG010000156.1:0-4640 GCA_905216105.1 uncultured bacterium
AGCATGGTCGCAAACGGAACGAACGAAAACGCCACGGCCTCAGGGATAACGCGCCGAAAGAAACACTCCACTCGCCAAAGCACGGGTACCGAGATGAGAACCGGAATAACAGTCGTCGTGTAATCGTTGACCGGCGCGGGAAGCAGGCCATACACGGAAGTCATCGATGCCCCCATCGTCGATGCGGCATCGACGAGCTTAAGCAGATCGGGCGCAATCAATACGCCGCCCAGCATCATACCCAGCTGCTCCGAGCAACCGAGCTGGCGGGCGGCCGCCCACCCAAGATAAATGGGCAAAAAGTAGTAGCCGGCGTTATAGAGCCAACTGTAGAACAGGCGATAGATTTCGGAATCGGCAGACCACAGGCCCAGCATGCCTTCGCCCATAATGACGGCGACGGTGCGGAACAACGCCGCGCAGACAATAAACGGCAGCGCCGACATCATGCTTTTGGACAGATAGTCCACCACGGCCATGGCGTTTGATGAGACCGTCGTTGTAAACGAGGTGTTAGAAACTTGTGACACAGGAACCCTTTCCCAATGTGACATGCGGACTGTCCCTTTGTCACATCGTGCGGTACTGACCGATTGCGCGGTACTTTTCGTAGCGGAGGTTTGTGAGGGTCGCGTCGTCGAGCCGCCCAAGCGTATCGAAGGCATCAAATGCCGAGGACATGACGGCACCGGCGATCTCCTCATGTGACAGGCCCCTATCGTCGACAACGCCGTCGATGATGCCGAGCGCCAACAGATCGGGGGCCGTGAGCTTCAGCGCCTCGGCGGCCTCATTCGCGCGCTCGGTATCCTTCCACAGGATCGACGCACAGGCCTCGGGGCTCACGACCGAATAGGCCGAGCTCGAGAGCATCAGGATGCGGTCGGCCACGGACAGCGCCAGCGCGCCACCAGAGCCGCCCTCGCCTGTCACCACCGAGACAATCGGCGTCTTAAGGCCGCTCATCTCCATGAGATTCTGGGCAATCGCCTCGCCCTGGCCGCGCTCCTCGGCACCGATGCCGCAAAACGCGCCCGAAGTATCGACCAGGCACAGAACCGGTCGACCAAACTTTTCGGCCTGGCGCATCAGGCGACGCGCTTTGCGGTAGCCCTCGGGATGCGCCATGCCAAAGTTGCGGCGCATGCGCTCTTTGGTCGTGGTGCCGCGCTCGATGGCGATAACCGTCACGGGACGTCCGTCTTTCCAGCCAATGCCACCCACCACGGCGGCGTCGTCACCAAAGTAGCGGTCGCCGTGCAGCTCTACAAATCCGTCGAGACCCAACGAGATCATCTCGCCTGCCGTGGCGCGGTTCGCCAAGCGAGTCTGTTTGACGATTTCGAGCGCGCTTTTTGGTGCGGCCGAGCGCTTAAACAAGTGTCCCAGCTTTTTGCCGCGACGACCCGTATGCACGATCTCATGCGGTGCCCCCAGGCCGGGCGCGTGCCCTTCGTGCAGCGCCAGCAGCTCGCCTACCGTGAGCGCAATCTCACCACGCGGAACAACGGCATCGCAAAAGCCGTGCTCCAGCAAAAACTCGGAGCGCTGGAATCCCTTGGGCAGGCGCTTGTGCATGTTCTGCTCGATCACGCGCGGGCCGGCAAATGCCGTCAGGGCATCGGGCTCGGCCAGGATAATGTCGCCCTCCATGGCGAAGCTCGCGGTTACACCTCCGGTCGTGGGATCGGTAAGCACCGTGATATACAGACCGCCCGCCTCGCTGTGGCGCCTAACCGCCGCAGAAATCTTGGCCATCTGCATAAGCGAGGTCACGCCCTCTTGCATGCGCGCACCGCCCGAAACGGTAAAGCCGACAACTGGCAATCCCAGCTCGGTCGCACGCTCAAATGCGCGACAGATCTTCTCGCCCACCACGGAGCCCATCGAGCCCATCATAAAGTTAGCGTCCATAAAGAAGAGCGCGGTATCGCAACCGCAGATTGTGCCCCTGCCGCACACAACGGCATCGCGCTCGCCCGAACGCTCGCCCACGCTCTTGAGCTTGTCCGCATAGCCGGGAAACGAGAGGAAGTCCTCCGACGCCAGATTGGCATCCCATTCCTCAAACGTGCCCTCGTCGACCGTCATGCGCATGCGCGCGCGACCGCTCACGCGAAAGTGTTTGCCGCAACGAGGGCAGACCTCGAGGTTGTCGTGCAGGCGTGCCTCATCGATCACGCGGCGGCACTCCGGGCACTTGATAAACACGTGGCGCGCGGGAAACTCGGCGCACGACTCGGTCATCGGTCCCTCGAGGACGTTGACCGTCTTCGCTTTCCTATTCATCAGCATAGAGATGCCCCATCAGATCGGTGTGATACATGCCCGACAAGAACTCGTCGTTTGCCAGCACGTCGAGCTGAAGCTCGCTATTTTCGCTCACGCCCTCAATCACGAGCTCGCCCAGGGCCGAGCGCATCTTGCGAATGGCGCCGTCACGCGTGGGCGCGCACACGATGAGCTTGCCGAGCATGGAGTCGTAGTACGGCGGAACGTTCGCTCCGGTAAACATGGCGGAATCCCAGCGCACGCGCGGACCACCCGGCACACGCAACGCGGTGACCGTTCCGCATGACGGCAGAAAGTCCGGCGTTTCGGCATTGATGCGGCACTCCATGGCGTGGTTGCGGGCCGGAACGTCCTCCTGCTCAAAGGGCAGAGGCTGGCCGGCCGCCACGCGCAGCTGCCACTTGACCAAGTCGGTATCGGTCACAAACTCCGTAACCGGATGCTCCACCTGCAAGCGCGTGTTCATTTCCATAAAGTAGAAATTGCCGTCGTCCGAATACAGGAACTCGATGGTACCGGCCCCTTCGTAGCCGACGGCACGAGCCAGGTCACGCGCCGCCTTGTGCATACGGGCACGAATGTCGTCGTGTCCGTCAAGGCACGGCGCGGGGCTCTCCTCGATCAGCTTTTGGTTGCGACGCTGCACCGAGCATTCGCGCTCACCGAGCGAAAACACATGGCCCTGCTTATCGGCCATAATCTGCACCTCAACGTGGTGCGCCGGCGCGACGAACTTCTCCATGTAGCACTCGCCGTCGCCAAAAACGGCCTCGCCCTCGGCACGCGCCTCGATGAACGCCTTTGCCGCATCTTCCACGCGCTCGACCTTGCGAATGCCGCGACCGCCACCACCTGCACGCGCCTTAATAAGCACGGGGCAGCCAATGCGCTCGGCCTCGGCCGTTGCCTCCTCGGGGCTTTTGAGCAAATCGCAGCCCGGCACGATGGGCACGCCCGCCGCGGCAGCCGTTCGACGTGCGGCGTCCTTGTCGCCCATGCTGTCGATCACCTCGGCCGAGGGGCCAACAAACGCCAGACCATACTTGTCGCAGTCGCGCACGAAGCTCGCCTTCTCGGAGAAAAAGCCATAGCCGGGATGAATTGCCTTAGCTCCCGACTTTACGGCACAGGTGAGCACGGCATCGTCGTTGAGGTAGCTCTCGGCAAGACGCGGGCCGCCGATGCAATACGCCTCGTCGGCAAGCTGCACGTGCAGCGCGTCCGCATCGGCCGTGGAATAAACAGCGACGGTCTTGATGCCCATATCGCGGCACGCGCGGATAACACGGACCGCGACTTCGCCGCGGTTGGCGATGAGCACTTTGTCGAACATGAAGCCTTCCTTAACTTTCGTGCATGAGTGCAAAAGACATATCGGCGCGACAGCAAACCTCACCGTTGACGCTCGCAGTACCCGTCGCAAAGCGGAACGGCCCGCGCGCACGCGTGATGGAGCACACTAGATCCACCGTGTCGCCCGGGCGCACCGGACGCTTAAAGCGCACCTTGTCCAGACTCGTGTAGAACGGCGTCGCGCCGCGCGCCTCCTCATCGCCCATCAGCAGCATGCAGCAGTTCTGGGCGAGCATCTCGCACTGAATCACGCCGGGGACGACCGGGTTTCCCGGAAAATGCCCCTGCAAAAAGTACTCGTCGCCCGTAATCGTGATCTTGCCGTGGGCCTCGTCGCCCACCAGCTCGGCTTCGTCGAGCAAAAGCATCGGCTCGCGATGCGGCAACAGCTTCTTGAGCTCCTCTTTGTTCATGGATATCACCTATCCGATCCTCATGAGGCAGCTGCCAAACTCCACGAGGTCGCCGTCGGCCACGCAGATCTCGAGTACCTCGCCATCCGCCTCTGCCGTCACCTCGTTGAGAACCTTCATGGCCTCGATGATGCAGAGGGTCTCGCCGGCCTTGACCTTGGAGCCCACGTGCACAAACGGCTCGTCGCCCGGCGCCGGGGCAGCATAGAAAACGCCGACCATGGGAGCAGTCACCTCGGTGCCCTTAGGCTCCGACGCGGCGGCAGGTGCCTGCGCGGCAGGTTCCGGTGCGGCAGGCGCGACTGTGGGAGCTGCAACTTGAGCGGCCATGGCGCTCGGCATGGGCATGGGCACGGCAACCGGCTGCGCGGCGCTCGCGCGCTCGAGCTCGACCGCGGTGCCATCGGGCTCCTCAACACGTACGCGCGTGAGGCCGCGGTCCTCCATAACATCGGCTATCTCGGCAAGTCTTTTGGAATCCATGCTCTAGCTCCTCGTATATCTACGCAGCGCGATGGCGGCGTTGTGCCCGCCAAAGCCCAGGTTGGTCGAAAGCGCCCAGGTAAGGTCGGCGCGAACCGC
>CAJMSG010000157.1:0-4627 GCA_905216105.1 uncultured bacterium
GAGATGAGCCAGAACGCCGAGCACCTGTCCTGGACCTTCGAGGAGGTCGACGGCAAGCTCGAGCAGCTCATGCGCGGTATGTTCCACAACGTGGACGACACCGCCAAGGAGTATGGCCAGGAGGGCAACTTCGTTATGGGTGCCAACATCGCCGGCTTCCTGAAGGTCGCCGACGCCATGCTCGCCCAGGGCGTCTGCTAAATCTTCGCTCGACATAGCATGTGATGAGGCTCCCAGCTATCCGGCTGGGAGCCTTTTTCTATGGTGACGATGGCGGCGGCCCCTCGTTTGGTACACTTAAACGTACTGGACAAGTGAAGAGATGGGGGAGAACGTGCTCAAGTTCGGTACCTACGTCCGTGTTGGAAACGCGGCCGAAGCCTATGAGCTCTTGCAGAAGAACCGCAACAACAAGATTGTGGGCGGCGGCATCTGGATGCGTCTGGGTTCGCGTCGTGTGGCGACGGCGATTGACCTTTCGGCCTGCGGACTCGATCAGATCGAGGAGACCGAGACCGAGTTTCGCATCGGTGCCATGTGTACCCTGCGCCAGCTCGAGCGTCATGCCGGGCTCAACGCGCTTGTCAACAATGTCTTTGAGTTCGCCGTCCACGACATCGTGGGCGTGCAGCTGCGCAATACCGCCACGGTGGGCGGCAGCATCTACGGCCGCTTTGGCTTCTCGGACGTTCTCTCTGCCTTCCTCGCGCTCGATTCCTATGTTGAGCTGACGGGTGCCGGCCGCGTGCCGCTCGCCGAGTTCGTTGACATGGGCTACGTGCGCGACGTGATCGAGCGCGTCGTGGTCGTTAAGCACGACTACCGCGCGAGCTATGAGGCCGTGCGCAAGGCCGCGACCGACTTCCCCTCGCTCAATGTCACCGCCGCCTGGTGGGACAACAGCTGGCATGTCACCGTGGGTGCCCGTCCGCTGCGCGCGACCCTGCTGCAGGGCGAGGCATGCGGCTTGGTGAACGAGCAGCCTTCCGAGGATGAGCTGCGTGCCCTTGCCGCGTCCGTGCGCGCGCTGAGCTACGGCACCAACCTGTGGGGCTCAGCCGAGTACCGCCGTCGCATCTCGGCGCCGCTTGCCGTGCAGGCCGTGCGCCGCGCCGCCGGCATCGAGCTTTCGGCCGCGCTTGCCCGCGAGCTCGAGACCGTGCAGATCCCTAAGTTCGCCACGGACGAGTATTCCTGCCGCCGCGTGCCCGGCGTCGATTCTAGCGAGGTGCGCTAATGGCTGCCAAACTCATCGATCTTTCCTTTACGCTCAACGGCCGCAAGGTCAAGGTTCAGATTGCCCCCGACACCATGCTCTTTGCGTTGCTGCGCGAGCAGGGTTGCGCGTCGGTGCGCTGTGCCTGCGAAACCACCAACTGCGGCCTGTGCACGGTGTGGCTCGACGGCGACCCGGTGCTGAGCTGCTCAGTTCCCGCCGCCCGTGTTGAGGGACACAACATCACCACGCTTGAGGGCCTTAAGGCCGAGTCCGAGGCTCTCGCCCGTGCGATGGCTGCCGAAGGTGCTGAGCAGTGCGGTTTTTGCGCCCCTGGCCTCATCATGAACGTGCTGGCGCTCGCCCGCGCCGCCAAGGAGGACCCGAGCCTCGTCGCCACGCGCGAGGAGCTCTCGCGCCAGCTCGCCGGCAACCTGTGCCGTTGCAGCGGCTACGAGAGCCAGCTGCGCGCCATCGTCCGCTTCCTTAACGAATCCGGCGTGCAGGTGGGCTTTGAGATGCCCGAGCTGCCGGTCAACGACACCAGCTCTGACGGCGTCTCCTACAAGCAGATTACCCACAAGCAGCCCAAGAAGGATTCGAAGGCCCTGCTCGAGGGCCGTCCCGTCTACACGGGCGATATGGTGCCCGCCGGCGCGCTCATCGTCAAACTCAAGCGCAGCCCGTATGCTCGCGCCAAGATCCGCTCCATCGATACGTCGCGCGCCCTGAAGGTGCCCGGTGTCGTTGGCGTCTACACCTACGAGGACGTGCCCAAACGCCGCTTTACCATCGCCGGCCAGAGCTATCCGCAGCCGAGTCCCTACGACCGCCTGATCCTCGAGAACCTCGTGCGCTATCAAAACGAGGAGGTGGCGATTGTCGCCGCCGAGACCGAGGAGGCCGCCGATAAGGCGCTCAAGCTCATCAAAGTCGACTACGAGGTGCTCGAGCCGCTGCTCGACTTTACCCAGGCACTCGATAACGACATCGTGGTCCACCCCGAGGGCGACGTGACCTTTATGTTCCCGCAGGGCGGCGATGTCCCGCGCAACCTGGTGTGTAGCGGTACCAGCGATTATGGCGATCTGGACGAGGCCTTCGCCCAGAGCGACATCGTCTTTGAGCGCACTTACACCAGCCAGGCCACGCAGACCGCGCCCATGGAAACCTTCCGTGCCTTCGCGACGACCGACGCGTTCGGCCGCATCTCGGTGACCACCTCTACGCAGGTGCCCTTCCACGTGCGCCGCATGGTCGCGCAGTCGCTCGACATTCCGCAGTCGCAGGTACAGGTTATTAAGCCGCGCATCGGTGGTGGCTTTGGCTCCAAGCAGACGGGCTGCTGCGAGATCTTCGTGGCGTTCGTGACCCAGCAGACCGGCCGTCCGAGCTATTGCTGCTACACCCGCGAGGAGACCATCACCGCGGGCAACTCGCGCCACCAGATGCAGATGACCGTTAAGCTGGGCGCCATGAACGACGGCACCATCACGGCTATCGACCTGCACACGTTGTCCAACGCCGGCGCGTACGGCGAACATGCCACCACGACGATCGGCCTCTCGGGACACAAGAGCCTGCCGATCTACAACCATGTGAAGGCGAGCCGCTTTAGGTGGGATGCCGTCTACACCAATACCAACCGCGGCGGCGCGTATCGCGGCTACGGTGCCACCCAGGGCCAGTTTGCCGTGGAGAGCGCCGTCAACGAGCTCGCCGACATGCTGCACATGGACCCCGCCGACCTGCGCCTTAAGAACATTGTGCGCGAGGGCGAGGTCATGCCGCAGTACTACAACGAGAAGCTCAACGCCTGCGCGCTCGACCGCTGCCTGCTGCGCGCGATGGACATGATCGGTTGGCGCGACAAGCCGCTGGCCGTGGACCTGGGCGACCGCGTGCGTGCTCTGGGCTGTGCACTCACCATGCAGGGGTCGGGCATTTCCAACGTGGATATCGCCGGCATCGACATGCGCCTGGAAGAGGACGGCTTCATTACTATCGGCACCGGCGCTACCGATAACGGCATGGGCGTCGATACGATCCTGGCGCAGATTGCCGCCGAGGAGCTGGGCGTGGAGAGCTCGCTGATCGTGGTGCGCGGCGTGGACACCGACGTGTCGCCGTTCGACGCCGGCTCGTACGCGAGCTCGGGCACGTACGTGACGGGCCTTGCCGCCAAGAACGCCGCGACCGAGCTGCGTGAGAAGATTTGTGCCAAGGCTGCCCAGATGTGGGACGTGGACGCCGCCGACGTGGTCTTTGATGGCCAGTACGTGCGCCTGTCCGACGAGCGCGCCGCCCGCGAGCAGAACCGCTACCTCACGCTGCGCGACTTTGCCAACCTGTGCGTCAAGAACATCGCGGGCGGCGACGCGCTCACCTCGCACGCCTCTGCCTGCCTGCCCGTTTCGCCTCCACCGTTTATGGCCGGCATTGCCGAGGTCGAGGTCGACAAGGCCACCGGCAAGGTTACCGTGGTGGATTACGCCGCCGCCGTTGACTGCGGTACCGTGATCAACGAGGCGCTCGCGCGTGTCCAGGCCGAGGGCGGCATTGCCCAGGGCATTGGCCATGCGCTCTACGAGATTGTCGAGCACGATGACCGCGGCCGCCTGCGCACCGGCAACTTTATGAGCTACAAGCTGCCCACGCGCCTGGATATCGGCAGCATTCGCGTGGCCTTTGAGCCGAGCTACGAGCCGACGGGCCCGTTTGGCGCCAAGTCGATCGGCGAGGTCGTCATCAACACGCCGCTCGCCGCCGTGGCATCGGCCATCGCACACGCCACCGGCCACCAGGTGCGCTCGCTGCCCATCACGCCCGAGAAAGCGCTGCTGGGGGAGTAGGCGAGCTACCTCTACCGGCGTTTACCTGACTCCGTTCGGAAACTGCATCCCACTTTTCAGCCGAAATCTGGGATGCAGTTTCCTTTTGAAGCCCTTCGCGGAAAGCGCGACCCATTTTGAGGCGTCAAACTGGGATGCATTTTCCGGTTGATGCCTCAAGTGGAAAGTGCATCCCATAATTCTGGCTCAGAATGGGACACGCTTTCCGGTTGAGCCTTCTTGCGGAAACTCCATCCCATTCCGAGACGCCAAACCGGGACACGCATTCCGGCGCATGGCCAGCACCGCCAGACTGCCGGGTCCCACCGAAGTTGCGGTGGAATAGTTCCTGTTTTGGAGGACTGGAGCCCCAAACAGGAACTATTCCACCGCAACTTATGAGATGGGGTGGCGTGCGCTCTGTTGGCTTGGACTCGTGGTGAGGTCGTGAGCCTGTAAAAGGTGTGCGTGCGCTTGCCGTTCGTATCTGCTATCATTCCTAGTCTGTGCGCTCATGCGGGCGTGGCGGAATTGGTAGACGCGCCAGATTTAGGTTCTGGTGGGATTCCCGTGAAGGTTC
>CAJMSG010000158.1:0-4568 GCA_905216105.1 uncultured bacterium
GGTAACCCCAAGGTTCAGGTCGCCATCCTGTCCGAGCGCATCAAGGAGCTGACCGAGCACATGAAGTCCCACCAGAAGGACTTCCACACCCGTCGTGGCCTGCTCATGCTCGTTGGCCGTCGTCGTCGTCTTCTCTCCTACATCAAGAAGAACGACATCGTCGAGTACCGTGAGCTCATCAAGGCTCTGGGCATCCGCGACAACATCCAGTAAGGATTTGTACATGCTAAGAGCGTCCTGCGCAGCGGGGCGCTCTTTTTGTGTAAGGGCGTGAACAATCACGCTCTACAGCGTGGCGGGGGCAGGGGGCCCGCGTCACATGAGAAGCCCGCAGGCAAGGGGCCTGTGGGGTAAAGGAGAACAATGACACTCGTATCCAAGACCTTTGAGCTGTACGGCAAGACCTACACCTTCGAGTCCGGCGAGCTTGCCAAGCAGGCCACCGGCGCTTGTCTGGTCAAGCAGGGCGACACCACGATGCTCGACACCGTAGTCGTCTCCAAAGAGCGCAAGAATTACGACTTCTTCCCGCTGACCGTCGACTTCAACGAGAAGATGTACGCTGCCGGCCGTATCCCGGGTGGCTACCTCAAGCGCGAGGGCCGTCCCAGCGAGAAGGCCACGCTCACGGCTCGTATGATCGACCGCCCGATCCGCCCGAGCTTCCCGGACGGCTTCCGCAACGAGGTGCACATCGTCGCCACCTCGCTCGTCGCCGACCAGGTCAACCCCTTCGACGTCATCAACGTCATGGGTGCCTCTTTGGCTATGACGCTCGGCGGCGTGCCCTTCGAGGGTCCGCTTGCCTGCGTGCGCATCGGCCGCAACGTGGAGACCGGCGAGTTTATCGTCAACCCCACCTATGAGGAGCGCGAGAACTCCGACCTGGACCTGGAGCTGGGCGGCTCTGCCGACTTTATCTCGATGGTCGAGGCCGGCGCCGAGGAGATCTCCGAGGACGACATGCTCGCCGCTATGAAGTTTGGCCAGGAGGCCCTCGCTGCCTTCTGCCAGGCCCAAGACGAGTTCGTCGCCGAGTGGGAGCAGGTCAACGGCGCTATCGTCAAGAAGGAGTACCCGCTCGACCAACCCGTCGAGGAGGTCCAGGAGCGCATTTTTGCCCACTACGACGAGATGGCCGCTGCCCTGCGCGACGCCGACAAGCTTTCCCGCATCGGTAAGGTCGAGGCTCTGAAGGAGTCCATCCGCGCCGAGTTCACCGACGAGGAGCAGGCCGCCTGGGAGCGCGAGATCCCCGTGGCGCTCAAGAAGCTCGAGAAGAAGGCCATGCGCACCATGGTCGTCGAGACCGGCGAGCGCGTCGACGGCCGTGCCGCCGACGAGATCCGTCCCATCATGGTGAAGGACAACTACTTGCCGCTCGTTCACGGCTCCGGCCTGTTCCAGCGTGGTCAGACCCAGGTGCTCTCCGTCCTGTCGCTCGGCATGCTCAACGAGGGCCAGCGTCTGGATACCATCGAGCCCACCGAGGGCAAGCGCTACATGCACCACTACAACTTCCCGCCGTTCTGCACCGGCGAGACCGGCCGCATGGGCAGCCCCAAGCGCCGCGAGATCGGTCACGGCAACCTGGCCGAGCGCGCTCTGCTCCCGGTGCTTCCCGACGAGAACGAGTTCCCCTACGCCATCCGCGTCGTCTCCGAGGTCATGGAGTCCAATGGTTCCTCTTCGATGGCTTCGACCTGCGGCTCCACGCTCGCCCTTATGGACGGTGGCGTGCCCATTAAGCGCCCGGTCTCCGGTATCGCCATGGGCCTGATCCAGGAGGAGGGCAAGACCGTGGTCCTGTCCGACATCCAGGGTCTCGAGGACTTCCTGGGCGACATGGACTTTAAGGTCACTGGTACCACCGAGGGCATCACCGCCCTACAGATGGACAACAAGGCCACCGGCCTCACCTTCGACATCCTGGCCCGCGCCCTGCAGCAGGCCAAGGAAGGTCGCGCCTTCATCCTGCAGAAGATGCTCGATGTGATCCCCGAGCCGCGTCATACCACGCGCAGCACCGCTCCGCGCATCGTCTCCATCCAGGTTCCGACCGATAAGATCCGCGACGTCATCGGTTCCGGCGGCAAGGTCATCCGCGGCATCCAGGACGAGACCGGCGCTTCGGTCGACATCCAGGAGGACGGCACCGTCTTTGTCGGCGGTACCGGCGAGTCTGTCGATCAGGCCGTCGAGCGCATCAAGCTCATCATCAAGGTTCCCGAGCCGGGCGAGGAGTACACCGGTCGCGTGGTCTCCATCCAGCCCTTCGGCGCCTTCGTCAACCTGCTGCCCGGTAAGGACGGCCTGCTGCACATCTCCCGCGTCGCCAAGGGTCGTGTGGAGAAGGTCGAGGACGTCCTCAACGTGGGTGACGAGGTCAAGGTCGTCGTCATCGAGGTCGACGATCGCGGCAAGATTTCGCTCGATCGTCTCGACAAGCCTGAGGCCCCGGCTCGCGCCGAGGGTGCCTCCGAGGGCGACGGCGAGCACTTCCAGCGCCGTGAGCGTCCGCGTCGCGAGCGCTCCGAGCGCAGCGACCGTCCGCGCCGTCCTGGCGACAACGGAGGCCGCAAGCCCCGCCGTCACCACGACGCCGAGTAACAGCCGCATATAAGCAGCACCGTAAGGGCGACTCCGGAATGGAGTCGCCCTTTTGCTATTCCCGGCGGGATAGACCGGTTCAGATGGGGCTTTGATGCATGGGTGGTCTGTTGTTGTGCAAATGGGTATCATACTGTAGTTATTGCATCGACTCTGTGATGCATGTTTGTACGTTCCCGACGGTCGGTTTGCCAGAAGCGCCCCGTCGGTTGTTCCAGACCCGTTTCGAAGAAAGGAAACAACACTCACCTATGGCAGCTAAAAAATCATCTCCCTTGAAGATCATCCCGCTCGGCGGCCTTGATGGCATCGGCAAGAACATGACGGTCTTCGAATGCGGCGACGACATGGTGCTCGTCGACGCTGGCCTCATGTTCCCCGACGACTCCCAGCCCGGTATCGACCTGGTGCTGCCCGACTACACCTACGTTCTGGAGAACGAGGAAAAGCTCCGCGGCATCATCGTCACTCACGGCCACGAGGACCACACCGGTTCGCTTCCGTATCTGCTGCAGGACCTTAACAACAAGGTGCCCATCTTCTCGAGCAAGCTGACGCTCGGCTTTATCGAGGGCAAGCTCTCCGAGTTCCGCATTCGCGCACCCAAGTTCCGTGAGGTCAAGGGCGGCAGCCACGTCAATTTGGGTGGCATCTCGCTCGACTTCTTCTCGATGACGCACTCCATCCCTGGCGCTCTGGGCGTGTTTATCCGCACCAACCAGGGTACCGTTATGCACACCGGCGACTTTAAGCTCGACCAGACGCCCATCGACGGCGTCACGCCCGACTATGCCGCTATCAGCCGCTTTGCCAAGCAGGGCATCGACCTGCTGCTGTCCGACTCCACCAACGCCACGGTCCCCGGCTTTACCAAGTCCGAGGCCGAGGTTGGCCCCAATCTGCTGCATGCCATCAAGAATGCTCCGGGCCGCGTGTTTGTCGCGTCCTTCTCGAGCCACATCCATCGTCTGCAGCAGATCTGCGACGCCGCCCGCAAGTGCGGCCGCAAGGTCGTCGTGACCGGTCGTTCCATGCTCACCAACACCCGCGTGGCGCGCGAGCTCGGTTACCTCAACATCGATGACGCCGATATCATCGATGCCTTCGATATCGACAACCTGCCCGACGATAAGATCGTCGTCATGTGCACCGGTTCGCAGGGCGAGCCTCTGTCGGCCCTTTCGCGCATGGCCAACGGCGAACACAAGACGCTCTCCATCCACGAGGGCGATACCGTCATCCTCTCGGCAACGCCGGTCCCCGGTAACGAGAAGGCCGTTCAGCAGGTCGTCAACAGCCTCGCCAAGCTTGGCTGCGACGTGTGGGATAAGAACCGCGCCCTCGTTCACGTCTCGGGTCACGGCAGCCAGGAGGAACTCAAGCTCCTGATGGCCATGGCCAAGCCTACGTACTTTATGCCGGTCCACGGCGAAGCCGTGCATCTGCGTGCCCATGCTCAACTTGCACGCAAGATGGGTCTCAAGGAAGATCATATCTTTATCCTCGACAACGGCGATACGCTCGAGATGCGTGGCGGTATCGTCAAGCGCGGTACGCCCGTCGAGTCTGGCGTCGTCTACGTCGACGGCCTGCGCATCGGCGATACCGACCCCATCGTTCTACGCGATCGTCAGAAGCTTGCCAACGACGGTATGGTCACGGCTGTCGCTATCGTTTCGCTCAAGCACAAGAAGATCGAGGCCATCGAGTTCTCGGGCCGTGGCGTCTCCTTTGCCATCGACGACCAGTTCTCCGAGGACGCCTCGGCGTCCATCATGAAGACGTTCGAGAAGGGCAAGTTCAGCTTTACGAGCAGCGGTTCCGATGCCATTCGCAAGGCCGTGCGCGACTCGCTCTCTAACTTTATCTGGAGCCGTACGCGTACTCGTCCGATGATCATCCCGGTCGTCATGGAGGTTTAGTTTGGCGCGCGGATCTGCACAAAACGCCAAAGGCAA
>CAJMSG010000159.1:0-4559 GCA_905216105.1 uncultured bacterium
TACCTTACACAACGGTAAGGCAAGCGTAAGCCATATCGATGGTAGCCGACTCGTCTTCTTGCGACTATAGATGCCGTAGACTAATCGCAAGAAAGGACTCGGTATGCAAACCACGCAAGCAGCGACCCCGGTACTGGAGGTCGCGCATCTTGAAAAGGTATACGGCGCGCTGGGCAACGTGACCCGCGCGCTCAACGACGTCAGCTTTACCGTCAACCGCGGTGAATTTGTTGGCATCATGGGCGCTTCGGGCTCGGGCAAGTCGACGTTGCTCAACTGCGTGTCGACCATCGATAGCGCCACAAGTGGCACGATCCGCATCAACGGGCAGGATGTAACACGCATGAAGCAGGCTAAGCTTTCGCAGTTCCGCCGCGAGGAGCTCGGCTTTATCTTCCAGGACTCCAACCTGCTCGATACGCTCACGGCACGCGAGAACATCGCCCTGCCGCTCACCATCGCCCGCACAAACTCGGCAGAGATCTCGACCCGCGTGCAGGACGTGGCAGCGCGCCTCTCCATCAGTCAGGTGCTCGACAAGTATCCCTACCAGATGTCCGGCGGTCAGCAGCAGCGCGTTGCCGCGGCTCGCGCGCTCGTCACCGACCCCACCATGATCATGGCCGACGAGCCCACCGGCGCCCTCGATTCCAAGAGCGCCCGTCTGCTACTCGAGAGCCTGGAGGCCCTTAACCGCCGCCTGCGCGCCACGGTGCTCATGGTCACGCATGACAGCTTTGCCGCCAGCTACACGAGCCGTGTGCTGTTCATTCGCGACGGCAAGATCTTCACCGAGCTGCGCCGCGGCGACACCGACCGCCGAGAGTTCTTCGACCGCATTATGGAGGTCGTTGCCATGATGGGCGGTGAGGGCTCCGATGCTCTGTAAACTCGCTTGGGGCAACGTCCGCCGCGCCGGCCGCGACTACCTCGTCTACCTTTTGACGCTCACCCTGGGCGTCACGGTCTTCTATGCCTTTAACACCATCTCGATGCAGGTCGACATCGCCGGCATCGATGAAGAGGGCTTGGCGCAGGTTATGGGCAGCATGCTCGGCGACCTGACGTACTTTTTGGCCGGTGTCATGGCCTTTTTGATGGTGTATGCCAATAACTTCATCATGAAACGCCGCAAGAAGGAGTTTGGCCTGTACCAGGTGCTCGGCATGGGGCGTGGGCGCGTCGCCACGATCATGGCGCTCGAGACCGTGATAGTATCGGTCGTGGCCTTTGTCGCCGGCATTGTGCTGGGTGTGGGACTCTCCCAGCTCATGACGTTCTTTACGGCCTCGCTCTTTAAGACACAGATCGCCAATTTCCACTTCTTTTTCTCGGTGCATGCGTTCAATCTTACCCTTGCCTGCATGCTCGTAATGTTTGTGCTCACGCTACTGCTGAACCTTCGCGCCGTGCGTCGTACCAAACTCATCGAGCTTATGGGTGCCGAGCGTCGCAACGAGAGCATCAAGACACGCAACCCCTGGATCGCGATTGCCATCTTTGCCGTGGGCGTGGTGCTTGTGGGCGTGGCCTATTACCGTCTGCTACGTGATGGGTTCCCGCTAACCGCGACGGACAGCAAGCTGCAAGAGGCCATGAACCAGTTTGGTATTACGACCGCTATGGTTACCGTGGGCACCTTTGCCCTGTTCTGGGGACTCTCGGGCATGCTCATCAAGCTGCTGCAGAGCCTGCGCGGCGTGTATTGGCGCGGCCTCAACATGTTTACCGTGCGCCAGCTTGCGGCCAAAGTCAACACGGTGTGCTTTTCGATGGGCGTCATCGCGATGCTCCTGTTTTTGGCCATCACCTCGGTGACGTGCGGTATGTCGATTGCCAATGTGATGAACGAAAACCTGGAGCGCTATAACCCTGTTGACGTGTCTCAGACGTATGTCTATTACACGCCCGATACGCTCGACTACTACAAAGAATATGTCAATCCGTCTGAAGCCGACCGCATGGTGCTAGCCGATACAACGGTCGATTTGTACTCCGCATGGCACGGCAAGGGCAAGTCGGCGGACAACAACGACGAGACCGGCAAGAAGGTCAATATCGCCGATGTTGCCGGTGAGCATGTGCAGATCGATTCGTATCTGAGTTACCCATTTGGCGGCTCGAATCCTTCGGTGACCCCAAGTGAGATGTGCAAGATCATGGGCGAAAAGCTTCCCAAGGCGTTCGGGGGTAGCAATGCCGATACGATGGGTCTGTTTGTGACGCCGGCGAGCCAGTACAACAAACTGCGCCAGATGATGGGCGAGGAGCCGGTGAGCATTGGCCGCGACCAGTACCTGCTTACGTGTGATATGGGCGGTGAGCTGGGCGACCTGTACACCAAGTACATGGCCGGCGGCCATACCCTCACCTTGGGCGGGCATGAGCTCAAGCCCGCAACCGATAAGTCGGACAAGGACACGGCGGCCATCGCCAACTCGGCGATGGGCAGTAACCCGGGTACCGTCGTCGTTGCCGACGAGCTGTTGTCCCAACTTAATCTGCAGCCGTATTCCAGTAGCCTGCTCGTTAATTACAAACAGGGGATGGATACGACCGAGGCAGACGAGAGCATTAAATACACTTTGCTCGACAATCTGCTCGTTGACGGCAAGGAGCCGGGGTCATGGGGAATCTTCATCACACGCTCCGAGATGTACACGCAAGCAGCGCAAATGAACGGCATGATTAGCTATCTGGCCATCTACATTGGCTTTGTACTGGTCGTTGCGTGCGCGGCGATACTGTCGATCCAGCAGCTCTCCAATGTGGCCGACGGCAGCCGCAGCTATCGTGTGCTGGCACAGATCGGCTGTGACGACCGCCAGATTCGCCATTCGGTGATGGCGCAGCAAGCGGTATTCTTCTTGTTCCCGCTGGCAGTGGGCCTGGCGCACTCCTTTGTGGCGCTCAAGGTGATTATCGAGCTGGTGAGCATATTCGGAGATATGAGCATCGGCGGCACTGTGGGCCTCACCTGTGCAATCTTCCTGGCAGCATACGGTGGCTACTTCCTGGTGACCTACCTCATGAGCGCCGGCATGGTACAAGCTGCCATCGCTACCCGCTACAGCGAGTAACAAGCGGGCAAAATCGTCGCAAAATCAGAGGCGTATGACCGCCGCGAAGGGGCTGGGGCCCTCTCGCGGCGGTTATTTTTGCCTATCTGGTGCGTTTCGGATGCAAGTGAGTAGACTTTTTTGAACTTGCCGAGCACATCGCGACAAATGATCTATAAAAACTGCAGGTCAGAGCTGTGGCGTTTTGGGGCGTGCTTGGCCTCCTGCAAAAAGCCTACTCACTTGGTTTTTCTGCTAGAAGACCGCCACGAGGGAAGACAGCTCCCCCGGGTGGTCGTTGGGGACGTTCTTAAACGACTAGTCAAACAAGAACGTCCCCAACGACTACTTTGCGGGTAGCTAAAAGAGCCCCATTCTAAATTAGCTGCCCCGCCAACACCGCAGGTAGAGCAAAAGTCAGCGAAAGCCCGCCAGAGCGAGCAAGGTGCCTTGAAGCGAGGCGGCATTGACCTTTTGGTCATGCCGTCGAATCTGAAAGGCAGATTGCCGCTCTGACGGGCTTGCAGCGTCGAGTCGTTACGCGGTTTGGTCAAAACCGCGTAACTAAATACGTTCCGCGATCTCGTGGATGAGGTAGTCGGTCTTTTCCCAGCCCAGGCACGGGTCGGTGATCGACTTGCCAAAGACACCGCCGTCGACCGGCTGGTTGCCGTCCTCCAGGTAGGACTCGATCATAAAGCCCTTGACCAGCTTGGAGATGGACTCGTTGCGGCGGCAGCTGTCGAGCACCTCCTTGCAAATGCGATACTGCTCAAGCGGGCGCTTACCCGAGTTGTCGTGGTTGCAGTCGATGACCGCTGCCGGATTGGCATAGCCGGCGTGCTCGGTGTAGCGTTCGGCCAGGCGCTCCAGGTGCTCGTAGTGGTAGTTGGGGTAGGTACGACCGTCGAGACCGATGTAGCCACGCATAACGGCGTGCGCGAGCGGATTGCCGTCGCACTCGACCTCCCAGTTGCGGAAGATGAAGCTCTGGTGCGCCTGCGCGGCGTAAATGGAGTTGAGCATAACGGTGGTAGAGCCAGCAGTGGGATTCTTCATGCCGACGGGTACCGAAATGCCGCTCGACACCAGACGATGCTCCTGGTTCTCGACCGAGCGTGCGCCCACGGCAACATAGCTCAGCAGGTCAACGAGGTACTGGTAGTTGGACGGATAGAGCATCTCGTCGGCGGTGAAGAAGCCCGTTTCCTCAATAACACGCAGGTGCATATGGCGGATGGCCTTGACGCCCTCGAGCAGGTCGTCGGGAGCCTCGGGGTTGGGGTTGTGCAGAAGGCCCTTGTAGCCGGTGCCCTTGGTGCGCGGCTTGTTGGTGTAGACGCGCGGAATGATGATGAGCTTGTCCTTGACCTCCTCGGCGGTCTTGGCCAGTCGGTTCATGTATTCAAGTACCGAGTCCTCGCGGTCGGCAGAGCACGGGCCGATGATGAGCACCTTGCGTGCGTCCTCGCCGGTAAAGACTTTGGCGACCTCGGCGTC
>CAJMSG010000160.1:0-4559 GCA_905216105.1 uncultured bacterium
TCGACAAACAAGGCGTAGCCAAAGAGGCCCATAACAATGGAGGGCACCGAGGCCAGGGCATCGGCAGCATAGCGAATGATGCCGACGACTTTGCCCTGCTTGGCGTATTCGGCCAGATAGACCGCAGCCAAGACGGCAACCGGCGTGCAGATGAGCATGGCGAGCGCCGTCACGTAGATGGTCGAGACGATCGTGGGCCAAATGCCGCCCTCGGCGTTGACGCCCTGCGGCCAGCCAAAGATAAAGTCGAGCGAGATATGCGGCAGGCCGTTGATGACCACGTAGGCGATGATGGCGATCAGCACCAGCGTGGTGATATAGGCCGCGGCGCGAAACACGCCGAGCATGATCTTGTTGGAGAGGTCCTTGTTGATGCGGCCCTTCTTGCCATGGGAAAGGGCACGCTTGATGCGCTCGCGCGACGAGGTCGTATCGACCGTCGTGTCAACGGAATCGGACATAGCCTACCCCCTCTTCTTGGAAATCAGGCGGACGATACCCACCAGTGCAGCGGAGATGATAAACAGGACAACGCCCATGCCAAACAGAGCCGAGCGGTGCAGGCCCGAGGAATAACTCATGTCGAGCGCAATCTGGCTCGTGAGCGTCGAGATGGGGCTCGAGATGCTATCCGGAATGACCGGGGCGTTGCCCACGACCATCAGCACGGCCATGGTCTCACCGATGGCGCGACCCATACCCAAAACGATGGCGTCCACAATGCCCAGCTTGGCGGCCGGCAGCACGACTTTGTAGATGGTCTGCCACTTGGTGGCACCCATGGCATAGGATGCCTCGCGAATGCCCATGGGAATGGAATTGAGGGCATCGATGGTGAGCGTGGTGATGGTGGGAACGATCATGATGGCGAGCACGAACCACGCCGTCAGCGCGCCAAAGCCAAGACCGCCGGTCAGCTGCGCGATAAACGGACGGATGATGACCATGCCAAAGAAGCCGTAGATGATGGAGGGAATACCCGCCAGCAGGTCGACGGCAGGGCTGATGAGCTTGCGCACGCGCTTGCTGGCGATCTCGACCAGATACACGGCTGTGCCCACGCCCAGTGGCACGCCCATGGCGAGCGCACCGACCGTCACCAGACCAGAACCCGCCAGCAGCGACATAATGCCGTAGTGGCCCTCAGAGGGCGCCCACGTAAAGCTAAAGAAGTCCGCCAGACCGATGTCGGTAAAGACAGGCAGCGCCGAGTACGTGGTAAAGACAAAAATCAGGATGACGGTGACGACCGCCAAGAACGCGCAGGCAAAGAAGATCCACTGCAGCGCCTTCTCCTTAAGATAGGTGCTGCGCGACACCAACGCCAACTCACGCTTTTTGGGCGCCTGAGTCTCCTGCTCAATCTGGGAGGTTTCCTGTGCTTCCACGCTACTCACTCCCCTTTCCGTCGTTGGTGACGGGAATAAAGCCCGCCTCGCGAATCTGCTTGTCCATCTTTTCGGACGTCACATAATCAATGTAGTCCTGCGCCTGCTGCGAAGGCGTACCCTTCACAAAGAAGTAAAGGTCACGCGAGATGGGATAGCCGCCGCTTGCGACCGTCTTCTCGGATGCCTCGACATGGTTGACCGAAACGGCCTTAACCGAGGTCTTGGCATTGAGGCTCTCGACAAAACCCAGCGAGATGTAGCCAATGGCGCCACGCGAGCGGGACACGACATCGCGTACCTGGCCCGTGCCCGAAAGAACAGCCGAGCGGCGATCGAACGGCGTGCCGTCCATCACGATAGTGCGGAAGGCCTCGCGCGTACCGGACGCCTCGTCGCGGTTGATAACCTGAATCTTCAGGTCCTCGCCACCAACCTCTTTCCAGTTGGTGATCTTGCCCGCGTAGATATCGCGGAGCTGCTCGGTCGAGAGGTTGTCGACCGGGTTGTCGTCGTTCACGATGACCGCGATGCCGTCGTGCGCGATAACGATAGGCGTCAGGCCCAAATCCTGCTCGTCGGCATTGAGGCCACGAGACGAGCTAGCGATATCGGCGGTGCCGGCGCTAACAGCTTCGATGCCAGCAGATGAGCCAAGGCCGGAGACGAGCACGTCGATGCCGGTCTCTTCCTTAAAGCCCTCGGCCGCAATCTCGGCAATGGGAAGGCAGGTGGTCGAGCCGGCCACGGTAATAGAAGTCGTAGAAGATCCCGAGGAGCAGGCGCACAGCGTGAGCGTGAGCACTGCCGCACTCAGGACCGATGCGATCTTTCTCATAGCATCACGCCGATCGCAGCATGGCGCCCACAGGTGCCGCCCTCGTTGCGATAGGAATAAAAGCGGTCGTTCTGACGCACGGTGGAAAGTTTGGTGTCCACAATGCCATTCACATCGACACCGGCATCCACCAGCGCCTCGCGAATGGCGGCGGAAAGATCGAGCATACGGGAAGCGCCCGCATCGATGCACGTGAACTCGGCGGCAAAGCGATCCATAAGTTCTTGGGACACCTCATACTCGTCGCCCAGGATATGGGGCCCAATATAGGCAGAAATGTCCTCCGGCGTGCAGTCAGCCGCCTCGCAGAGTGCTTGGCTGGCCTTGGCGGAAATGCGCGCAATCGTGCCCTTCCAGCCAGAATGCACCACGGCAAAGCCGTTGGGAGCTACCAACACCACGGGAACGCAGTCGGCAAAGCAGAGCAGCACGGGTACCTTATGGGCCGTACAGACGATGGCATCGCAGCCCTCGGCAATCTGCTCGCGAATGTCCTCAAGATCATCGGCGCCGTTCGAGGTCACCGTCACGACATGGTCACCATGTACTTGATTGGGCACGAGCAGATTATGCTCGCACTCGGCGGCACCCATGGCCTCGAGTACGCGGCGACGATTTTCTTGAACGGCAAAGGGGTCATCGCCTACATGCGAGCCCAGATTGAGCGAGGAGTATGCGTCTTCGGAAACGCCACCGGTGCGCTCGGTAAAGGCAAAGCGAACATCGTGCGTCGCGCCCTCTACCAACGTAACTCCATCATGGTCGACACGCGAAACGTTGTCCGCACGTGCTGCCATACTAAAGCCTCCTAATAACACAAGTATCGCGGCGACGCCGCAGCAGTCCGTGTCATACGGCTGCCATACTTCATCAAAAGGATACCCGCAGCGGTAGGGACCAAACGTAAAGGGAACGTAAGGAGATTGGAGGCTTTCGTTTACAAAGACGAAACACAACAAAAAAGGGTGCGCCCAATCGGACGCACCCCATGCAGGTCGTTGAGAAAAACGAACTAGAAGCTACCACGCTTGAGGAAATCGGGAAGCTCAAACTGATCGTTGCCAAAGTTGGGCAGCTCGGTACCACCGACGTTGCGAGTCGGGGCAGCCTGAGCGGGGCTGGCAGCCGGAGCAGTGCGCTGCGGCTCAGTAGAAGCAGCAGCTTTGCTCTGGGATTGCTGGGCAGCGAAGAGCTCGTCCTGACGGTTGACGTTGGAGTCGGAGAAGCCCGTAGCGATAACGGTGATGCGCACCTGGTCGCCCAGGGACTCGTCAACAACGGTACCGAAGATGATGTTGGCCTCGGGGTCGACGGCATTGGCGACAACGTCGGCGGCGTCGCTGATCTCCTGGATGCCCAGATCCTTGGAGCCGGCGATGGAAAGCAGGACGCGCGTGGCGCCATCGATGGAGCTCTCGAGCAGCGGGCTGGAGATGGCCTGCTGGGCAGCGTCGACGGCACGGGTGTCCCCAGAAGCGGTACCGATACCCATCATGGCGGTACCGGCCTGCTTCATGATGGTCTTAACATCGGCGAAGTCCAGGTTGATGATACCCGGGACGGTGATGAGGTCGGTGATGCCCTGGGTGCCCTGGGAAAGGACGCCATCGGCAATTGCGAAGGCCTCGAGCATCGTGGT
The DNA here is from genome assembly GCA_905216105.1 of uncultured bacterium. Taxonomy (GTDB): domain Bacteria; phylum Actinomycetota; class Coriobacteriia; order Coriobacteriales; family Coriobacteriaceae; genus Collinsella. Next base: position 3,866 of record CAJMSG010000160.1, read on the forward strand.
CTTCTTCTCGGCGATGTCGAGCAGCTTGTCGTTAGGGATAACGATCATGGTGTCGACGCAATCGGAGAGAGTCTTGATGCCCTCCTCGGCGCTCTTCTTGCGCTTGCGACCCTCGAAGGTGAAGGGCTTGGTCACGACGGCGACGGTCAGCGCGCCAACCTCGTTCATCGCGATATCGGCAACGATGGGAGCAGCGCCGGTACCGGTACCACCGCCCTCGCCGCAGGTGATGAACACCATGTCGGCGCCAGCGAGCGCCTCGGCGATATCGTCGCGGGACTCATCGGCAGCCTTGCGGCCAACCTCGGGGTTGGCGCCGGCGCCCAGGCCGCGGGTAAGGTCGGTGCCGATGTGCACCTTGATATCGGCATCAGAGATCGCGAGCGCCTGAGCATCGGTGTTGATGGCAACAAACTCGACGCCGCGGATGCCCTCTTCGATCATTCGATTGACCGCGTTGGTACCGCCGCCGCCGACGCCGACCACCTTAATGACGGCAAGGTAGTTGTTGATCTCTGTCTCGTGCATGTCGGTCCTCCGAACAAAGGTTATAGCCATAGCATGGGTTGACCCCTGCGCACATTAACCTTCAGGTTGAAAGTAAATGCAAAGGTAAACCGTATTATGTTTGCACATTATGAACGTATCAGTCAAATAATTGACCGTGAAAACCAAACAAACCAGATAAACGGCG
>CAJMSG010000161.1:0-4552 GCA_905216105.1 uncultured bacterium
TTGTGCGCCACCTGAATCTGTCCGTCGGTGGGCTCGGTGTCCAGCACCCATTCGCGCGAGCCCACCCAGCCGGCATCGATGGCGGCCTCGGAGCCACGCATAAAGTCTTCCTCGTCGACCGAGCAGATGAGCGAAAAGCCACGTCGAGGCAGCTCACCACGCTCCGCAACACGCTCGAGCATGTGGACCAGTGCGGCAATGGCGCAGGCCAGACCGCCCTTCATATCGCAGGCGCCGCGGCCATAGAGTTTGCCGTCACGCACGATCGCACCAAGCGGCGGGATGTCCGCATCCCACCCGTCACCCAAGGTGACGGTATCCATGTGGCAGATGTACATGAGCCGCGGCTCGTCGCTCAAACCGGGCACGGTGACCATAAGGTTGCGGCGCCCGGGAAGCGCCTCAAGTTCCTCGATTCGCACCGCATCCAGCACCGGCCGATTGAGCTCAGCGATCTGCGACTCGATAAACCCCTTGATATACCGCTCAATTTCATCCTCATACGCGCCCGGGTCTGAGCTGTCGATCCGCACAAGCTCCTGCGTAAGCCGCCAGGCAAAGTCCTCGTCAACCATATGCAACCTCACAATCAGTCTGCTTTCCAAACCGATTGTAAGCCTCCTGAGAGATTCGTGACGTGCGCGTAGCAGTATTTACCGTTCGCAGGCCGAGCCAGCGCGTTTGCCGTCCAAGCGGGTTCACAAACGGCGCAGTGGGTACGTACCCTTCATGGACGACATGCTGTGCGACATATCTGCTTTTCGGTATCACCGGATACCTCCACAGGTCTTGGCGATAATGCCGGACCTGCCCGATTCTGTGGACGATCCGAGAAGGGAGCGCCTTTGCGAGCATCCACTCGTCACGCATTTCCTGCGCGCCCCGTTACACGTGTTGGCGCAGGGCAGCTGCGGACGTAAGGGCTATCGCATTGTCAGGCATGTTTGGAACGGGGTGAGGCCGTTTGGCTCCGTGCTGCAGACGGAGTTTGGCCTCGAAGTTGCGTCTCCGCTCTTTACCCTGCTGACTCTCGCTTCCTCGGTCTCAAACGAGCGTCTGATCATGTGCATGTATGAGATGTGCGGCACCTTTGCCGTGTGCAAGATTGCGCCCCAGGTAAAGTCGGCACTTGTGCAGGCATATGGGGACCAGTGGGGTGACGCACGGTTGGGCTGGGAAAACGTAAAGGATGTCTCGGGGAATCCAACGGACTTGTGGAAACGACCGCCCTTGATCGAGCTCTCTGAGCTTGCAGAGTACGTCGATAAGATCCGGGGGCTCCGCGGCGCTAAATCGTTCATACGAGCCGCGAAATGCATTACGGGGGTGGCGGCATCGCCGCTCGAGGTCCAGGCTTCGATGCTGTTTGGTCTTTCGAGGTTGCGTGGCGGCGAAGGTCTTCGCCTTACCAATAACGTTGAGATTCGTATGACGCGAAGCGCCCGCCTGATTTCGGGGCTTGATAGGCGCTATGCCGATATCCTGCTGGCAAATAAGGACGGCAGCCGAGAGTGCCTTGTTGAATGCCAGGGTAAAGCCATACACGGATCCATAGAATCCAAGATTTCTGACTCCGACCGAACGACGGCCTTGCAAGCGATGGGATATCCCGTCGTTTTGATGACCTATGGCCAGCTGGCCGACTCCGATGCCTTCCGCGTGGTGATGGAACTCATCATGTCCTATCTCGATGCGCCGTTGAAAGACAAGACACCGCGGCAGCAGGAGCTCGAACGGCGGCTTCGTGAGGAGATTTTTATCGATTGGGCGGGAATGTAGTCGTGCAGGTGGAAAGCGGTCGCGCGAGCTAGAGCTTTGGGCGCGAAAAAGGCTTCAGTTTCGCCTTGAAAGGGCTATAAAATTGCTATCCGGAACTAGTTGTTTCGGAAAATCGACAGTCAACTTGGATGTGGTATATAGAGATCGATTTTTACCTACTAAAGCCCCTGATAAAGCTGTTTATCAAAGCAGGTGTGCTCAGTGATTTGGGTATGAGTGTCGATTATCCGAAAAAACTTGTTCTGGATAGCATTTTCAAAACCAGCCGGAGCAACGAAATCGGCCCCCGTTTCGTGAAGACGGGGGCCGAATGGGCTTCATGGCCTTCCTGGCAGGTTTGGCGCCGTCGCTATTTGATCACGCGCACGCGATACATCGACGGAATCTGCTTGAGCGCCTCGATGGTGCTGCTGTCCAGGTGCTCGTCGGTGTCGAACATGGTGTAGGCGTTCTCGCCGGCGGACTCGTTGGTCATACGCTGCACGTTGGCGTTGTCCTTGGCGAGAATGGCCGTGATCTGGCCGATCATGTTGGGCACGTTTGCGTGCAGGCAGGCGATGCGGCTCGCGGCGCGCGCCTTGCCCATGCTGCAGGCGGGGTAGTTGACGCTGTGCGCGATGTTGCCGTTCTCCAGGTAATCCTTGAGCTCGCTGATGGCCATGTCGGCGCAGTTGGCCTCGGCCTCGCCAGTGCCGGCGCCCGAGTGCGTGGTGATAAACGTATTGGGCATCTTGACGGTCTTGGGCGTGGCAAAGTCGCAGCTAAACCAGCTCAGCCTGCCCTCGCGCAGGGCGGCGTCGACGGCGTCCTCGTCAATGATGGTTTCGCGCGCGTAGTTGATGAGCACGGCGTCGGGTGCCAGCAGGTTAATCTGCTCGGTGCTGATCATGCCGATGGTGTCTGCCTTGCTGGGCACGTGCACGGTGAGGTAGTCACAGCCGCGGCAGAGGTCCTCGAGCGTGCCCACGCGCTGTACCTCGCGGCTCAGCACCCACGCGTGCTCAACGGAAATGAACGGATCGTAGCCGTAGACGTCCATGCCCAGATCGACGCAGGCGTTGGCGACCTTGGAGCCTACGTTGCCCAGGCCGATGACGCCGATGCGCTTGCCCTTGAGCTCGCGGCCCACAAAGGCCTTTTTGGCCTTCTCGGCATCGACCTGGATTTCGGGGTCGTCGGCGTTGTCGCGCACCCAGTTCATCGACTGCACTACACCGCGGCTCGAGAGCACCAGCATGCCCAGGACGAGCTCCTTGACGGCGTTGCTGTTGGCGCCGGGGGAGTTAAAGACGACGACGCCCTTCTTGGCGTACTCCTCGACGGGGATGTTGTTGACGCCGGCGCCGCAGCGGGCGATGGCGCGGATGCCCTCGGGCAGCTCGTAGCCGTGCAGGTCGGTCGAGCGCATCAGGATGGCGTCGGCCTCCTCGGCGGTGCCCACAAACTCGTAGCCCTCGCCAAACTCGACTTTGCCGTCTTTAGTGATGTCGTCGATGGTCTTAATCTTACGCATGGAAAAACTCCTTAGCAGGTTTTGATCTAAGCAGGGTGGTTTGAAGTGGCTGGTCGGCCCGCGCGTTGCGGGCTAGTTAGATCGCGGACTCAAACTATGCTGCGCTTCGAAGTCCTTCATATACGAGGCCAGTGCCTGCACGTCTTCCATGGTTACGGCGTTGTAGACGCTGGCGCGCATGCCGCCGACGAGGCGATGGCCCTTGACGTTTTGGATCTGGTGCTCTGCCGCGCCCGCGACAAAGGCGGCGTCGAGGTCGGCATCGCCGGTACGGAACGTGACGTTGGCGATGGAGCGACTGTCTGTCTGCGCGGTGCCGTGGAATAGTTTGCTGTTCTCGAGCAGGTCGTAGAGCAGGTTGGCCTTGGCCCAGTTGCGCTCGGCCATGGCGGCAAGTCCGCCGGTCTGCTCGACCCAACGGAACACCTTGCCGCACACGTAGATGCCAAAGGTGTTGGGCGTGTTGAGCATGGAACCCTTGGCGGCCTGGGTCTTAAGGTCCAGGTACTGCGGCGTCTGCGCAAAGGCGGGGCCTTCGGCGATCAGGTCGTCGCGCACGATAACCACGGTGACGCCCGCGGCGCCGGCGTTCTTCTGCGCGCCGGCGTAGATGAGTCCGTAGCGCTTGACGTCGAGCGGCTGTGACAGAAAGCAACTCGAGACATCGGCGACCAGCGGCACGTCGCCGCAATCGGGCAGCTCGTTGAACATGGTGCCAAAGATGGTGTTGTTCTGGCAGATGTAGACGTAGTCGAGCCCGTCGCCTGCGGCCTCGGCGGCAATGCGCGCGTTGATGTCGGCCATGTCGGGGATGCGGTCGAAGTTGGTGTCCTCGGAGCTCGCGAGCAGCACGGCCTCGCCGTACTTGGCGGCCTCCTTGAACGCTTTGTTGGCAAAGTTGCCGGTCACGACGTAGCCGGCGCGGCCGCGGCGCATGAGGTTCATCGGGATGCCCGCAAACTGTAGCGTGGCGCCGCCCTGCAAAAACAGGGCACGGTAGTTGTCGGGGATGCTCAGCAGGCGGCGCAGGGTTGCCTCGGCGTCGTCGATGATCTGCTGGTACATGCTAGATCGATGGCTCATCTCGAGCACGGACATGCCGCAACCGCGGTAGTCCATCATCTCGTCGGCGATCTCGGCGAGCACGCTTGTGGGCAGTGCGGCCGGGCCAGCTGAGAAGTTGTGCACACGTGCCATCTTCTAGTTCCCCCTCGTAGTCGTTTGAACGTTCGGGATACTTTAGCACAGTGGAGCGCCAGG
>CAJMSG010000162.1:0-4529 GCA_905216105.1 uncultured bacterium
AAGGGCGACCTGCTGGAGCTTCGCCACGATAACGAGTTTGACCAGTTCCTGACCACCATTGCCGCCGATGATGCCGCAGCCGGTGAAGTCATCGAATGTCGCGTACCCCGCAGCATGCCCGAGGGCTGCCGCGTCCGCGTGATTCGCAGTCAGCGTGCCATCGACGCCGCCGGCGCCGCGCTCAAGCGCGATGTGCTGCGCCGCCGAGCTGTTGATGTGTCCGTCGTGGCACGTCTGGGCGAGCCGCTTACCGTTACGCTCACCTGCTGCGACGACCCTTCGCTTACGGCCACGGCCACGGGCTTTACTGTCGAAGCCGCCAAGACCCGCGCCGTCGAGGCTGCCGACCTGGTTGAGCACGTGGGCCGCATGGGCTCCTCGCCCTTTGAAGCCGCGAGCTTTGATGTGGCCCTCGACGAGGGCTGCGGCATGGGCTTCTCCGCCGTGCACAAGGTGCGTGCCGCCGCCTGTAAAGCATTGGAGGAGGCCATTCTTGCGCCGTACGAGGAGCGCGCGAAAACGCTCGAGCTGCCGGCGATTGTCACCAGTGATTCCCGCCCCGCGCCCGAGCACTACCGCGACGAGCCGCAGATCTGCGCCACCGTCACCTCGCTCGAGGCCGCCGAGGCAGCGCGGGCGGAGGGTGCAACGCGCATCTACATGACCACCGACGCGCTCGATGCGGCCAAGCTCTCCCCCGCCGATACGTTTGAGCAGGGCATCGTACCCGTGCTCGATGAGGTCTGCCGCACCGTTGACCACGTCCACGTTGACCCATGGGTTGTTGCTGGCGCCACGGTCGCTATTGGCAACATCTCTGAGCTTGCCCTGGCCGCCCAGGTTGGCGCCACGGCCGAGATTCGCTCTTGCCTGCCGGTGCACAACACGCCCTGCATGGAGGCACTCGCCGAGCGCGGAGCCGGCGCGTTTTGGCTCTCGCCCGAGATCACGCTCGACGAGATTGTCTCGCTCGGCGCCGCCGCGCCCGCGGCTCTGGGCATCACCGTCTTTGGCCGTCCGCGCGTCATGACAAGCGAGCATTGCATCCTGCAGGTGGCCAATGGCTGCATCCACGATTGCGCCAACTGCCGCCTGCGTGCCCGCAAACTCTCGCTCAAGAATATCGACGGAAAGGTCATGCCCGTCCGCACCGACATCCACGGCCGCTCACGCCTGTACGACGCCTACCCCATCGACCTTACGCCGCAGGTACCACAGCTGCTCGACGCCGGCGTCCGTCGTCTTATGGTGGACGGCACGCTGCTCGAGACGGATGAGGTGGGCCGCGCCGTCGCACGCGTCCGTCGCGCCGTCGAGGCCGCGCAGGCCGGCCGCAAGCCCGCCGCCCGCCTGCGCGGGGCGACCTCGGGCTGCATGTTTGTGGGAATTAGCTAACCGAAAGGCTTACACGTGAACGAAGAACCTCAAGTCCTCTACTGCGACGCCTGGCTCATGGCCATCGATAAGCCCGCCGGCATGATCGTCCACGGCGACGGCACCGGCGAGCGCACGCTTACCGACTACGCCAGCGATCTGCTGCTGGCGATGGGCGACGGCTTTGCCGCGACTGACATGCAGCCGCTCAACCGCCTGGACCGCAACACCACCGGCGTGGTGCTGTTTTCGCTCGACAAACAGACGCAGCCCGCCTTTGACCAGATGGTGATCGACCACGCCTTCGAAAAGCACTATCTGGCGCTGGCCGAGGGCAAGATCGACTGGAACGAGAAGCTCATCGACAAGCCCATCGCCCGCGACCGCCACGACAGCCGCAAAATGCGCGTCGGCGCCAGCGGCAAGCCGTCGCAGACGCGCGTGAAGGTGCTCAAGCGCCTTAAGAGCCGTCGAGGCCTGCCCACGCGTTCGTATATCGATGTCGAGCTGCTCACCGGCCGCAAACACCAGATCCGCGTGCACCTGGCAAGCGAGCACCATCCCCTGGTGGGCGACGACCTGTACGGAACACCGCGACCTTGTGGCCTCATGCTCCATGCCCACAGCGTGTCCTTTACGCATCCCGTAACCGGCGAGCACATCCACATCGAAGCCCCCTGCCCCTGGGAGCCCTAAACCACCACAAAGGGGACAGGCACCTTTGTGGTGGTTTTGGCCATGTCCCCCGTTGCTAAACCGTGATGACGTTTTCCATCGTCTGGTACTTGGCGGGCACCTCGCCTGCGGTAATAATCGTTGCGTCGCGGAAGTCCGCGAACTTGACGGGTGCCACCATGCCAAATTTGCTGGCGTCTGAGATTACGAAGCGTTTGGCGGTATGGCGCATCGAGATACGCTTGACCTGCGCCTCCTCGATATCGGGCGTCGTAAAGCCTTGCTCGGCGGCAATGCCGTTGGAACCCCAAAAACCGCAGTTAAAGTTGTAGCGGTCCAGGGTTGCCAGGGCATCGGGACCAACGAGCGCCTCAGTCTCGGGCTTGAGCTCGCCGCCCAGCACCACGGTGCGCATGCCGCGCAGGGCAAGATGCTGAGCGTGGAGCACAGAATCGGTCACATAGGTGACGCCCTCGAGATGCGGAAGATGCTCGATGAGCCTGAGCGTCGTCGAGCCCGAATCGATATACACGAAGCTATCGGGCTCCACGAGAGCCGCGGCACGGGCGCAGATGCGCTCCTTGTCGTCGTTGTGGAGGTCGCTGCGCTCGCTGATCGTCAGGTCGCGCGTCACGTGCGCGCGCTCAAGGCTCGTCGCCCCACCGTGCACCTTGGCGATACGGTGTGCGCGATTGAGCGTCTGCAGGTCGCGCCGAATGGTAGACGCCGTCACGCCCAGGGCCTCAGCAAGCTCCGGTACGGTAACCGAGCCCGTCTGCTGCACCATCGACACGATTGCGTTGAGCCTATCTTCCGCAAGCATCGCTTACTCCTCCTCGGGGTACACGACTCCCCAATCGGCGCGAAGCTTGGTCATAAGCTCCATAACATCAGAAGCATAATCCAGCAGCTCGCGCTTGGAGTCGTCGCCGGCAACGGCCTTCTCAAGATCGGCCATCTCATAACACAGGGCGTAAGCCTCGGTGCCCGCGTGGACCTCCTCGCGGTGGCCGTCCGCAGTCCACACGATGGTCGCGTGATCGGCACGCGGATATTCGTTGACCTCGATGTAGCACTTGTCAAAGCTGATGACCGAGCGCTTGGGCTGCTTGGAGTGAAGCGTAAGGCTCACGACGCCCAGCTGCTGCTCGGCATTGCGGCAGACGATGCCGCCCGCAACATCGACGCCAGTCTCGCAGGTGTTGCCTAGAGACACGACCTCGGCGGGCTGGCTCGCCATAAACAGGCGCATGACGGACAGGGCATACACACCAATATCGAGCATGGCACCGCCGGCAAGGTTGCGATTGAAGAAACGGTTGGTCAGGTCGCCGTACTCCTTGTAGCTACCAAAGTTGAGCTGAGCGAGGTTCATGCGGCCGAACTCACCCGCATCAATGCGGCGGCGCAGCTCCTGATACAAGGGCATGTGGAGCACCGTAGTCGCGTCCATGAGGACCACATTGTGCTCGGCGGCAATGGCACGGGCCTCATCGAGTTCAGCGGAATTGAGGGTAATGGCCTTCTCGCAGAGCACGTGCTTGCCGGCTGCCAGGGTAGCGCGCAGATAGGTGATATGAGTGTTGTGCGGCGTGGTGATATAGACGGCGTCGATATCCGGATCGGCATAGAGGTCCTCGGCCGTTTCATAGACCTTCTCGATGCCATACTGCTCAGCAAAGGCCTGGGCCTTGGACAGCGTGCGGTTGGCGACACCCGCAAGCTTGCGGCCGGCAAGAGCGAGAGACTGGGCCATCTGGTTGGCGATAACGCCGCACCCAATCACAGCCCAACGAAGCTCGGGAGCCGTAAAAATGTCGTTAGGGAACGGCTTGTCCTGGACCGAAGCGAACGCAGCTTTTGCTGCTGCCGCAGAGTCGAGTGGAGCCTGCTTGGAATCTGCCATATGTGCCTCCTGAGTCATCGGAAGTTCTTCATTTCCAACGGCCTTATATTCGCACAAATGCGCGCGTATTTGCTTGTATTTGCGTGTTTATTTGTTTATCGGTCATTATTTAGCCATATTTTGCACATTTTTACGCGCTTATGCGCGTTATCGCGCAAGACTATGAGCGTAAATGCGCATGCGACGATCCTTGCGAAACATAAAGAGGCGGAACACCAAAGCCCTAAAAGACAGAGTAGTCCGTGATACTCGACCCCTCTGGGGGCATCGGACATCAAAGGACCGTCCCAAACTGCCGGCACATGGGGAACGTCCCCATGTGCCGCTTTCGTTGCAAGACTGTCCCCATCGACTAGTCGTTTAAGAACGTCCCCATCGACTACTCATTTAAGTCTGTCCCCAATGACCACCAAACAACGGCCACTCATTTAAGTCTGTCCCCAATGAGTAGGGATAGAAAAAGGCCCGGGTGCCGTGGGGCATCCGGGCCTTTGCTGGCAACTTGATGTTGCGGGCAGCTTAGAACTTGTGGCCGCACTTCTTGCAGACGCGCAGCTTGTTCTTGCCGTCCTTC
>CAJMSG010000163.1:0-4514 GCA_905216105.1 uncultured bacterium
AAACCGGGCACGCTAAACTGCGAGACCTCGGCGGCATGCATCATGGGGAACTCGTGCGCGCCGCCCTGGAAGTGGTCATGCGACAAGATCGAGCCGCCCACGATGGGTAGGTCGGCGTTGGAGCCGATGAAGTAGTGCGGGAACAGGTCCACAAAATCGAGCAGGCAGGTCAGCCCCTTGCGGTCCACGTGCATCGGGCGATGCTCGGAGCTCATCGTAATGCAGTGCTCGTTAAAATACGCATACGGGCTGTACTGGAAGCCCCAGCGCTCGCCGTCGAGCTGAATGGGAATAACGCGCAGGTTCTGACGGGCGGGATGAGCGCCGCCGTCGGCTGCGGCGGAGCGTCCGGGGTAGCCCTCGTTCTCGATGCAGAGCTGACAGGCGGGATACTTCTCGCCCGTGTTTTTGGCGGCACCGGCTGCGGCAATATCGCGCGGGTCTTTCTCGGGCTTGGACAGGTTGATGGTGATCTCTAGGTCACCCCAGTTGGTGGAAGTACTCCATTTGATGTTGCGCGCGATGGCGGCACGGCGCACGTAGCCGGCGTCGCAGCACAGACCATAGAACCAGTCGGTCGCGGCGCGGGGCTCGTTGACGCCCATGCGTCCGTTGAACTCCTCGTTTACAACTGAAGGCCTCGGCATCAGTACGCCCATGATGCGCATGGCGATGCGGTCTCGGCCCGATGCCGTGTCCTCGGCGGCACCGTTGGCAACGGCGGCCTCGGAAAGCGCGGCAAGCGTGCCTTCAAGATCAAAGTCGGGGAGTGTATCGGGGTGCAAGAGCGATAGTTTCTCAACCTGGAGCGCCCAGGCCATGTCGAGCGCGGGGCCCGTGGCGCCGATGCACTCAAGAATGGTGTTGTAGGCCCAGATGCGGTCGTCCTGTCCGATCATCGATCGGTGGATGGCATATTCGATAAGGCCCTGCGCAGCCTCGCGCACGTCGGTCATTACAGCCATGCCGCGTAAGCCCCCTTGTCAGTAATTGCGTAGTGGCGGGCAGAGCCTTCGCCCAGCCAGCTGTTCATCTTGGTGATAAAGGTGTCGACCAGGTCGAGCGGCACGAAGGCCTGGATGGTGCCGCCAAAGCCGCCACCGTGAATACGAACGGCACCGCGGCCGTCGAGCACGTGCTCGGCCAGCGCCAGGGCATACATGGAAGGCTGCTCGGAGCCCAGCTTGGCAACGACGTTTTGCAGGTACATGGCAGAGCTGGCGCCCGACTCGCGCGTCAGGACCAGGAACTGGTCGATGTCGCCGGCGTTCAGGGCTGCCCAGCGCTTGTCGACCAAGCCGTTTTCGTACCAGTAGTGAACGGCGCGCAGGCAGGCACGGTCACCCAGCTTGGCGCGCAGCTCGGGGAGCTTGGCGTCAAAGTCCGCCACGTTTACCTCGCACAGGCGTGCCTTGCCAAACTCGGCGGCGACGTCCTGCATCTCGCGCGGAACGGCGGCGTAGTCGTCGGTGGCGGCCACGTGGTCGGCACCGACCTTAACGAGCACGAGCGCGTAGCCGTGATCCTCAAAGTTGAGCTCGAGCTTCTGGGTTTTAGGCTGAGCCTGGTCCTCAAAGTCCATGTAGGCAAGGCCGCCCAGGCACACGGCTGCCTGATCCATAAGACCGCAGGGCTTGCCGTAATAGTTGTTCTCGGTGCGCTGGCTCATCTGGGCGAGCGCGACAGGCTCGATGGCGGGTGCGCCCCAGAGGGTTTCCATGGCACGACCGTACGCGGCCTCGACGGCAGCGGAGCTGGATAGGCCGCCGCCCGAAGGGACGGAGCAAGTAAAGGCGAAGTCGAAGCCCTTGGGCTCAACACCAAGCGCTGCAATCTCGTGGGCCATACCGCGGACGAGGCTTGCGGACGTGCCCTTCTCGGACTCCTGAACATCTAGCGTATCGAGTGTGATCTCAAAGGTGGGGTAGCCCTCGTCGGCTACGCGAACCTTGTTGGAATCGGTTGCCACGGCGATGCCGTCGACGGCGACATCGAGCGAGCCGGCGATAACGTGGCCGCCCTCGTGGTCGGTGTGGTTGCCGCTGATCTCGGAACGGCCGGGCGCGTGCACGTAGAGCACCTGGCGGTCGCCGATGGGGCCAAACTCCTCCTCGAACAGCTTGGTGAGCGTGGCGAATGTCTTTTCGTCGGGGGTGGTCATGGGAGTCCTTTCCTTGGCGTGCCCGGGTGGGTTTTGCGTCGTTATGAGTGCGTTAACAACTTGTAGCGGCATGAACCAAGTGTTCACGATACCGCACGTTACGGGCTATGTTAACGTACTCATAACACATCGCTTGCCACTTTTTGAGAATCTGGTAATCGGTAGAAATACAGCCGTGAACGGTACTGCCGTATGGACTTATAAAGCAGAAGAGATGCAGATAGAAAAAGTAGAGTACGTTAACATGCGTCCGACGATAGCGGGCCTCGGCGCGGGATGTATTACTGCCCGGGCCGGCATTCACGCTATTCAGATCTCGCAAGGGTGAAGGTGATCCTGTGGCAAGGCGCCCGTCCAACGATACCAGTTCGCGTCCGGTCTCCATGGCTGACGTCGCCCGCGCTGCCGGCGTTTCGCAGCAGACGGTTTCGCGCGTCGCCAACGGCTTGCCCAACGTTAACGAGCAGACGCGCCAGCGCGTGCAGGCTGCTATGCAAGAGCTCGGCTTTCGTCCGAGTTATGCCGGTCGCTCGCTGCGCGACGGCCGTTACCATTCGGTCGGCCTATGCATCAACGATGTCACCAAGTTTGGCAACCTCTCAATGATCGACGGCATCGCCAGCGCTGCTCGCGAGCATAATTGCGCCATCACGCTGGTCGAGATGTCCAAGACTGAGGAATTCTCGCTTGCCGAGGCCACGCGTCGTATGGCCGCATTGCCGGTGGATGGCATCATCATCGGCATGAGCCGCATGGCGCCCGATTTTGAGACGTTTGATCCACTGCCGGGCATTGGAACGGTCATCGTTACCATGTACGCGCATCCGCGCGTGACTACGGTCGATTCCGACCATTACGGCTGCTCGCTCTTGCTTATGGATCACCTGTTTAAGCTGGGGCACGGGCAGATTCGCTATATTGGCGGCCCGTCGTTCTCGGTCGACGAGCAATTTCGTCGAGCCGGTTGGCAGGATGCGCTCGAGCGTAAACACATCGAGCCGGCAGAGCCGCTCGAGGGCGACTGGTCTGCCAACAGCGGCTACGAGGCCGGCAGGTACCTGGCCGAGCACGATCGCACCATGACGGCGATTTACGCGGCAAACGACCAGATGGCAAATGGCGCGATTGCAGCGCTGCGCGATAGCGGCCTGCGCGTGCCCGAGGACGTGAGCGTGGTGGGTGTCGACGATTCGCTCGATGATTTTGTCGCGCATAACGAGCTCACGACCGTTCGATTCGATTTGCATCAGCGCGGACGCGAGGTATTCGAGCATGCGGTTCCCGAGGCGGGTACGGCGGGCAAAACCGTTGCCATTCGTATTCCCGGCCAGCTCATTATTCGACATAGCACGGCGATACCACGCTCATAGTTTGCGCAGGTAAACGGCGATTTATCGTATTTCAATAACAATCGGTAAGGATGCCGGCAGATAACAGTTGGAATGCTGCCGAGTGCTATGATAGACGGGTTATTTTGTCTATCTAGGAGGCTTTGCCTGATGGAGATCACCAAGGATATCCGCTACGTTGGCGTCGACGATCACGACATTGACCTGTTCGAGGGCCAGTACGATGTGTCCGAGAATGGTATGGCATACAACAGCTACGTTATCTTGGGCGAGAAGATCGCTGTCGCCGATTCGGTCGACGGTGGTTTTGTTGACGAGTGGCTCGGCAACCTCGAGGCCGCGCTCGATGGACGTACGCCCGACTACCTGGTTATCCATCACATGGAGCCCGATCACTCTGCTGGCATCGCCGCCTTTATGGAGCGCTACCCCCAGGCACAGATTGTGGCCAGCATGGGCGCCTTCCGCATGATGGTCAACTACTTTGGCACCGACTACCCCGAGCGTAAGATGGTCGTCAAAGAGGGCGACGTGCTCGACCTGGGTGGCCACAGCCTAACGTTTGTCGGCGCCCCCAACGTGCACTGGCCCGAGGTGATCTTCTCCTACGAGTCCACCGACAAGGTGCTCTTTAGTGCCGACGGCTTTGGCAAGTTCGGCGCCAACGACATCGAGGACCCGGAAGGCTGGGCTTGCGAAGCGCGCCGCTACTACTTTGGCATCGTCGGTAAGTTCGGCAAATTCGTGCAGACCGTGCTCAAGAAGGCCGCCGATCTGGATATCCAGATCATCTGTCCGCTCCATGGTCCTGTTCTTACCGAGAATCTGGGCTATTACCTCGACACCTACAACACCTGGTCGAGCTATCAGCCCGAGGACGAGGGCATCACGATCGCCTATGCGAGCGTGTACGGCCATCTGAAGGCCGCCGTTGAGGAGCTTGCATCTGCGCTCGAGGCCCGCGGCCAGAAGGTTTCCGTCTTTGACTTGGCTCGCGACGACAT
>CAJMSG010000164.1:0-4419 GCA_905216105.1 uncultured bacterium
CCCTCGGCGGCAGCCATCTGCTCGTTAGCGCTCATCGGAGTACACGACCTTACCGGAACCCTCAACGCACTCGCCCACGCGGAACGGCTTCTCGCCCAGCGCGACCAGAGCCTCGGTCACGGCAGCCTCGTCCTCGGGGGCGACGATCAGGCACAGGCCGACGCCCATGTTGAAGGTCTTGCATGCCTCATTGGGCGCGAGCTCGGCCTGACGCGACACGTAAGTAATGACGGGCGGAACGTCCCAGCCCATCTCGGCGCCGCTGCGGGTGACCACGGCATCGACGTCGTCGGCGAGCGCGCGGTTGAGGTTCTCGGTAATACCGCCGCCGGTGATGTGGGCGATGGCATGAACGTTGGCGCCACCGTGGAGCAGCTCCAGAATCGGCTTCACATAAATGCGCGTGGGGGCCAGCAGGGCGTCGGCCAGCGAAGCGCCGCCGAGCTCCTCGAGCGGACGGCTCAGCTCCTCGGCCTTAGCGGCAGCTTCGGGCGTGCCCGGCTTGATGCCGTCGACACCGATAACCTTGCGCACGAGCGAGTAACCGTTGGAATGCACGCCGGTAGAAGGCAGGCCCAGGATCACATCGCCGGGGCGAACGTTCGCGGGGTCGAGCATCTTGGGACGGTCGACGACACCCACGGTAAAGCCGGCGAGGTCGTAATCGGCGGGGGCCATGACGCCCGGGTGCTCGGCCATCTCGCCGCCCACGAGCGCGCAGCCCGCGAGCTTGCAGCCGTCGGCCACGCCCTTGATGATCTTTGCCATGTGCTCGGCCTCAATGTGACCGATGGCAACGTAATCCAGGAAGAACAGCGGCTCGGCGCCCGAAGCCAAAATGTCATTGACGCACATGGCGACCAGGTCCTGGCCCACCGTCTCGTGACGGTCCATAATCTGGGCGAGCACGAGCTTGGTGCCCACGCCGTCGGTGCCGCTGATCAGGATCGGGTCTTCCATATCCTTGAGCGCGGCGGCCGAGAACAGGCCACCAAAGCCACCGATGCCGCCGATAACCTCGGGGCGGTTGGTGTCCTTGACCATCTGCTTAATAGCGTCGACGGCGCGGCCGCCCTCGGCGGTATCGACGCCGGCGTCCTCGTACGTCACATGCTTGCTGTCGCTCATCTGAGCCTTCCTCTCCCACTACCGTGGCGCCGCGCGGGCGCCAAACGGTGCTCATAGTTGCGTTCATTTCGGCGCGCGCCATAACAGCACGCGCCGTCATATCAACGAAACAGCAGGTAAAACCTACCAAAATAAACCTGTCCCCACATGGCAGGTTTTAGGCCTCGCCGTGCTCCTCTTCCCAGCTGCGGTCGTCGTATTTCTCGACCACGGCGTCGTCGTCAAAGTGCAGCGGCTTGTCCAGGTTGCGGGGCTTAAAGCCCTCCATGAACTTGTCGCGGCCAAAGCTCTCGGGAATCGCCACGGGGTAGCGTCCGGTAAAGCACGCATCGCAGTAACCGCCCTTGGGCATGACCTTCAGCAGGCCCTCGACCGAAAGGAAGGCCAGCGAATCGGCGCCAATGTACTCGCAAATCTCGTCGACCGTCTTGTTGGCGCTGATGAGCTGCGACTGCACGTCGGTATCGATACCGTAGAAGCACGGCCAGATGACCTCGGGCGAGTTGATGCGAATGTGAATCTCCTTGGCGCCGGCGTTGCGCAGCATCTTGACGAGCTGCACCATGGTGGTGCCACGCACGATGGAGTCGTCGATGACGACTAGGCGCTTGCCCTCGATGTTGTCGCGCAGCGGGTTGAGCTTCATACGCACGCCCATGGCACGCAGCTCCTGCGTAGGCTCGATAAACGTACGGCCCACATAGCGGTTCTTGATGAGGCCCTCGCCAAAGGGAATACCGCTCTCGTGCGAATACCCCTCCGCGGGCGGCAGGCCGGAGTCGGGCACGCCGATGACCAGGTCGGCCTCGACGGGCTCCTCATGTGCCAGCTGACGACCCATGTCATAGCGGCAGGCGTAGACGCTCTTGCCATTCATGATGGAGTCGGGGCGGGCAAAGTAAACCTGCTCAAAGATGCAGTTAGCGGGCTCTTCGGCAGCGGGCACGCCCTGCTCGGATACCAGGCCCTCGGCACTGATGCGCAGGATCTCGCCGGGACGGACATCGCGCACGTACTCGGCGCCCACAATGTCGAGCGCACAGGTCTCGGAGGCGACGACCCAGCCGCCGGCGCGGGTGACATGGGTGGTGGCGTCGACCGTCGCGGCACCGTCCTGCGACGGCAGCTGCGAAACGGATGCGGCATCGGCCTGGTCCAGGCCCTCGTCCACCAGCTTGCCCAGCACGAGCGGGCGAATGCCGTGCGGATCGCGGAAAGCGTAGAGCGCCTGCTCGTTGATGAGCGTCATGGCGTAGCCGCCGCGCACGAGCTCCATGGTCTTGCGAATGCCCTCGCGCAGATGGCCTGTACGCTGAGTAAAGTAGCCGATGAGTTTGGTCGCGACCTCGGAATCCGAGTTGGAGAGGAACGGCACGCCCAACTCGATCAGCTGGCGGCGCAGCTCGTCGGTGTTGACGAGGGTGCCGTTGTGCGCGAGCGCGATAATGACGCTATTGATGGTAGAGAGGTGTGGCTGAGAGGCTTCCCAGCTCTTGGCGCCGGCGGTGCCGTAGCGCACATGACCCACGGCCAGCTGACCGGAGAGCGTCGACAAGTCGGCATTGGAGAACACGCGGTCGAGCAGGCCCAGATCCTTGCGGACCATAACCGTACCGCCGTCACCAACAGCGATTCCCGCCGATTCTTGGCCACGGTGCTGCAGTGCACGCAGGCCAAAGTACGTCAGTCGAGCCACGTCGCGATCGGGCGCCCAGACACCAAAAACGCCGCATTCCTCATGCAGCTGGTCAGAGTCCGGATCATACGTCGACATGGCGTTCACCTGTCCCGCGGCACGCTCGGCCGCGCGGATGGTTTCTTGAGACATGGCATCCCCTCAGAGCCTCGTATTTTGGCGTTACCCGCCTTATTATACGCACGGCGCGACGCGCTCCCCAGCGCATGAGCAGCGCTTTTTAAAAGCCCACCGAGCTAATAATCCGTTTTGCGGCCAAACATTTTATCGGTCTGTCCAGTGCAAGCGCCCGCGCCCCCAGATGGCCGCCGCGCCCACCATTGAGGGTTGCATTGTTGCAATTGGGACGTTCGTCCTGTCTTTTGGCAGGTCGGCGGCGTATCCTTGTAACCTAGGACAAAGCGAGAAAGGTTCTGTATGGATCGAAACGAACTCGACCCCAGCGTCCCCAGCGCCACGGAGGTCAAGAAAATTCCCCTCATCATTAAGGTGTACGCCGTCCTGTGCATCCTGTCCGGCGTGGGCACACTCCCGTCGGTCGCCGCCTTTATGTGGCAGGTCATCACCGCGCTCATTAACGGCAACGCCGCCGAAAAGCTCGGCGACAATATGCTGGTCTCGGTTGGACTCATAGTCGCCGGCATCATGCTCTCTGCGGCAAGTGCCGTCATTCTGATCATCTTTGGCCTGGACCTTATCAAAAATCAGCGCCGCAACGCCGCCCGCCTGTCCTACATCCTTATTGCATTCACCGTCGTCGAGCTTTTGGTCGACGTGATGCTCCAAGGTATCGGGCTCTTCTTGCTTCGTCCCGCTATTCAGCTCGGTATCCTCATCGCGCTTTCAGCCACCGTCGATCCTACGCTTCGCCAGGAGCGCGAACTGCAGCGCCGCCTGCAGGAGATGCTCGACCGCGACGCCGCCGCCGAGGGCATGCTCGGCCGCGATGAAACCGGCGAGGGCTACATCAAGCTCAACTACTTCAACCTGTTCTGGGTATTCCTCGTCTGCTGCGTGCTCGGCCTGATCGCCGAGGACATCTGGCACATGACGGTCGACGACCCAGGCGTCTACCAGGACCGCGCCGGCATGCTGTTTGGTCCCTTCAGCCCCATCTATGGCTTTGGTGCCGTACTCATGACCATGGTGCTCAACCGCTTCTATAAAAAGAACCCCATCATCATTTTCCTGGTAAGCGCTGTGCTCGGCGCGAGCTTTGAGGTGTTCGTGGGCTGGTTTATGCAGACCTCATTTGGCGTGGTCTCGTGGAGCTACTCGCATATGAAGCTCTTTGGCATGCCCGACCCACTCGCCGTCCTTACGGGCGGACGCACCTGCACGGGCTTTGCCTGCCTGTGGGGCCTGGGTGGCCTTATCTGGATCAAGCTGCTGCTGCCGAGGCTGCTCAAGCTCATCAACATGATTCCGTGGAAGAGTCGCTACTCGGCTACCGTCATCTTTACCGTCATTATGCTGGTCGACGGCGTCATGACGCTACAGTCGCTCGACTACTGGTACCAGCGCGTCAACGGCACGGAGCCGGATATTCCCGTCGCGCAGTTCTACGGCAAGTATTTCGATAACGACTACATGGA
>CAJMSG010000165.1:0-4339 GCA_905216105.1 uncultured bacterium
GCCTGCCGGCCAAGATAATCCGAGCGATTCGGATGGCTGTCCCGCCTATGCCACGAGCGCTCTGCATACCGATACCATGCTCTTTGACGAGGAAATTCTGCTCAAAGGCCTCGATGTCTACAAACGATTGCTTGTGATGGAGTGACGATGGGGCGACGCCGACAATCTGCCGTATATAGTCCGGGTGGATGCGGGTGTGGCTTGCTACTGCTTCCGGTTATTGCTGTGAGCGTTGGCGTGATGTTTGCGCTTGCCGGGTTGGCAGCAGCGGCACTCGTGTTGCTGATTGTGGCCATTGGCGTGACGGTCTGGCTGTGTCGTTCTCGCGAGCAGCGTCGTGCCGATGGTAAGACCAATGTTGGATGGGCCATCTTTTTAGTCTTCGCCTACCTATTGAGCATCAGCTATTTAGCCTTCTTTATCCTGTTACTTGTAAGCACCTTTACCGGGGAATCTGTCACGGTGGGTTGATGCGCTGCCAGCAGACGGTCGAGCAAAGTGCGCTTGCTCGGCGTTTGGATAACTGCATTGGCCGTTTACCGCAACCTTAGCTCACAGCTAATGAATTCAAGTTCAATCCTTCCTACGATGTGCTGTGTGCCGGCGCGGTAGCCGGATCGTAGGAAGGATGCATAATGGCAAAAGAGGGAAAGAAGCCGATCGGCAAGATTGTCCTAGGCGTCATCGTGGTGCTGGTTATTGTCGGTGCCGTGGGTTCTATGGGTGGCAACTCAACCGATTCGTCTGCGAGCGATTCGGCAAAACCTGCCGAGACGACACAGCAGGCTGAGGAGCAAAAAGAACCGCAAGAACTGTATACCATTGCTGACGAGGCTGAAGACACCTCCAATCAGTTTGCCTATAAGATCACGGGCACGCTGACCAATAACACGGACAAGGAAAAGAGCTACATTCAGATTGAGTATGTTCTGTATGATGCAGATGGCAACCAGGTTGGAACGGCTTTTGCAAACACCAATCATCTGAAGGCGGGCGGCTCCTGGAAGTTCGAGGCGCTGGGCACGGTGTCTCCCGATCAGGTCGCCAGTTGGGAGCGCTCGGATGTGAGCGGTTTCTAGCATGTTGCATGCACTGGGGGGAGGCGAAGTCGTATGCCCGATAAAAAGTTGACCGAAGAGTTGCTCAACGAGCTCCTTGATGCGCCGAGTATCGACGGCTATATCAAGGAGCACGACTTTGCCGCCCCGTCGCTTTCGGACTACCTAAAGCAGTTGCTGCAAGAGAAGGGGCTGGAGCGCTCCCGCGTGGTGCGTATGGCCGACCTCAACGAGACCTTTGGCTATCAGATCTTTACCGGTGCACGCCATCCAAGCCGCAATAAGGTGCTGCAGATTGCCTTTGCGATGGCGCTGTCGATGAAGGAGACCAACCGCGCGCTGACGGCTGCCGGAGTGAGCATCCTCAACTGCAAGGACCGTCGAGATGCAATCATCATCTTTTGCATCGACCGCGGTTGTAGCCTCCAAAAGGTCAATGAAGAGCTGTATCGCTTTGGCGAGGAAACGGTGAGTTAGCGGCCAAAGGCTGAACCGACGGTGCCACCAGAACAACCACGCAGCCGAACAGGGCGCGGATGCCACGGGGCGTCCGCGCCCTGCGCTATGATGGACGCTATGGATACTCAGAGCCCAACATATTTCGATGACGAGCTGACCGCTTCGCTTGCCGAGCACCTGGCGTCGCTCGACCGCGATGACAGCTATCGTGTGGAGCGTGTGCTCAAGTGCTCGGATGTCGAGACGACTGAACTCGTCTATTTTGAGGGCTCTGGCGGCGGGTCTCTCGGTCCCTTTGTCCGCAAGCGCATCGATGCTTCGGTGCAGATTGGCGGAGCATATGAGCGCCTGTTTGCGGCCCAGCGCGCCGGTCGTCGTTTTGAGCACTTGCCCCGAATCGTCGATTGCCGCCGTGTGGGCGACGAGCTTGACGTGGTGATGGAGTATGTCGAAGGCGAGACACTCGAGGCGTTGGTGGGACGCTTGGGGGCGACGCCCGATTATGCCCGCGGGCTGTATCCCGTTCTGTGTGAAGCGGTGGGCGAGCTGCATGCTGGTTTTGCAGCTGCGGGGGAGCCGGGGGTACCGGTAATCCACCGCGACCTTAAGCCCTCGAACATCATCGTATCGGGCGTGAGGTATGCGGCTGATGCTGGCATGATCTTCTCGTCGTTGGTGATTATTGACCTGGGAATCGCGCGCGTTTGGCGCGATGGCGCCGACGCCGACACCGTCAAGTTTGGCACGCGTTCCTATGCGCCGCCCGAGCAGTTTGGGTTTGGGCAGACGAGCGTCCGCAGCGATATTTACGCGCTTGGCGCGCTGCTGTTCTTTTGCCTGACGGGAACTGATCCTAAACCGGGGCGTGACATGCGCGAACAATGCGAGGCGCATGGCATTCCCGTTCCGCTGTCGGATGTGATTTGCATGGCGATGGCGCTCGATCCGGCTAAGCGCTTTGCGAGTGCAAAGGCACTGGGGCATGCTGCGCGTGCGGCGTATGAGCCATATCTTCCTGCACCGTCGCCCGTGACCTCATCTGCTGCCAGTGTGCCCCGGGTCTCGGTGTCACAGGTTCAGCGGGTACAGCAGCCGGTTGCCCTCACGCTTCCGTCTTCTGCAAACCGGCGTTCGATCGTCTCTCCTGTGACGTCCAAATGTGCACGTCTGCTCTCGCGTATCCCCGAGCCCGTGGGGCGCATATGGAATGGGTGCGTCTATGCGACAACATTGTTGCTGCTGGTGGGCAGCCATTTTGCGGTATTTACGCCGACGGGCGAAAACCGAAACTATCCAACGTGGTTTTTGGCACTTGAGTATTTCTTTATGGTCGATGGCCTGGTGCTGCTCATTACATTTGGAATGCTCGACCGGCGCAGGCTTCGACGTCGTTTTCCCGTACTCGATCGGTATCGGGGGAGTACTTTTGTCGAATTATGGTTCAAGGCGCTCGGGTTTATGTTTGCCGTCATGTGCGTCGTCGTCGTTATCGGCAACGCGACGGGCGTCGTCTCTTAAAAAATCGAAAAGGGGCCCCGTTTGGGGCCCCTTTGCAGTTGCATTTAAATACGGTTCATTTGATTGGCGACTTTGTTGTACCAGTCCTGCCACGTGGGCGGGCAGTACTTTTTGGCGGCTGCCGGGGTAAGCGTGGAGCCATAGTTGGCGCCCAGGTAGGCAACGTGGGCGGAGACACCCTCGCTCCAGCTGCCAAAGCTACGCCAACCGCCGCCGCGGGCACTCCAGCCCCAGGCGTTATAGGAGCCGGCGCAATAGAGGCCCTTGCTGCTCTCGATGCAGGCGATGGCGGGGGACCAACGGGGATCGACGCCGGTATTCCAGGCGGCAACGGCAAAGTTGTAGCCCTGGCCTGCCATAGGGGAGCCGGCAAGGTAGTTGTCGATGCGGCTCGTCCACTCGTTAATGAACGAGTCGTAATCGGAATTGCCGCTGTTGGGGCTGTTCGGCGTGGTGTCGATGGTGGTGTTGGAGTTGGTGGCCTGACTGTTGGAGTTATTGCCGCTCACGCCGGTACCCGAGATCTTCTCGGCGGCAGCGGCCTTGTCGGCCTCGAGCTTAGCCAGCTCGGCGGCATTTTCCTGTTCGGCCTTCGCTTGGGCCTCGTTACGGAGCTGCTGAGCCTGCGCCAGCGCGTCCTCGGCATTCTTTTGCTCGCCCTCGAGCTGAGACTTGGCCTGATCGAGCTCGGTTTTGTTCTGCTCGAGCTCGGTCTGCATCTTGCTAAGCTCTTCGATTTCGTCGACGCTCGAGCTCGTAATCTGGTTGGTGTATTTGCAGGTGGTGATAAAGTCCCCCAAGCTCTGCGTGTTCACCAGGAAGCTCACGATGGGGCTGGTGCCCTTCTGGTACTTATACAGATCGCGCATGGCGGAGCTTGCCTTGGCCTGCTGCTCGGGTAGCTCGGCCTCAATCTTATCGATGTTCGCCTCATTGGAGTCGATCTGCTTTTGCAGATCCTCGAGCTTGGTTCGGGCGTCGTTGTAGGCGCTCGTAGCGTCCTCGATTTTTTTCTGGGCGGCGGAAAGCTGATCCTGCGTTGCCTGCGAGGCGGCATAGGCCGCGACGGGGGAGAGCATCGGCGTGGCCGTCAGCGCAACGGCGAGCGCGGCGCTCGTGATGATACGAGCCGGCTTCGACGCGACGAGCGCTGCGGTGCGATGGTTCGAATGCTGCATCCAGTCCCTCTGCAATCAATCGTAGGTTATTGGTCGAGGTGTATTCTACTACTGCTTTCGACCTCAACTTGAACCTTAAAGGTTCTAAAGGGTCAAGTTGAACTTGAGGCTTTGGCCTTGACCTGC
>CAJMSG010000166.1:0-4287 GCA_905216105.1 uncultured bacterium
CTCATGATGCGGCCGAGGGGCAACTGGTGTAGACCAGATACGGCGTTGTTAAACGCTGCGTTGTCGAATGGAAACGGTGCCGCAATCTTGGAAACGGCACGGCAACGGGCGCGAAACGAACGGGAAACGTGCGAACGAGAAGGGCGCGCTTGGCTCCGCTCTGGCTAGCGCCGGAACAGCTCGCGGGCTCGGTCGCGGAGGTCGGTAGCTCGGATGACGCCCTCGTAGCGATTGATGCGCAGACGCGGGAAGGCGTTAAAGAAGCGCAGGTCACGACGGCTGAGCGACACACTCGGCACCGGACGGCTCATGCGCTTGCCGGCAAGGCGACGACTGAGCGACGGACGCGGCATGCTCGGCGCGACATCGGCAACGCGGCGGGCAGCGAGCGCCAGGCCGCGAGCACCATCCGAGATAAACGTCGGCATCGAAGCCTTCTCGCGCAGGGCATCGAGCGCCGCGTCACCCAGCTCGGCCAGCCAAGCGTTAACGGCACGGCTACGGATGTGCGTCTGCGCCACCGAGTCAATCGTCGAATCGGGAATGCGTTCGAGCATGGAGTCGGAGGCATCGGCAAGCGACTCATTGATGCGGTCGGCAAGGTCGGCGCGCACACGCTCAAGCTGATCGGACAGGCGGCGCCAGCTGGCCAACGAGCACACCGCGTCGACCATCATCGCGACCGCGACGACGAAGGCGGACAGCCGCACAATCAGCACCGGCAGATGGCCAAGCAGCTCCAGCAATGCCGGCTCCACTAAACGGCAAATGCACAGTGCACTCAGGCCAAACGCGCAGGCCCAGTACAGGCAGATGCGTCCGTGCAGGTTAAACGGCAGATGCGAGTAATCCCAAAACCGGGCACCCGTCGTTTTTTCCAACAGCACGCCCACGCTATATTCGATCACGCTGCATACGAGCGCGGCAGCGACAAACTGGCTCGAGGCGTCTGGGATTCCACGCAGCAGCAACCAGCACGCAATGCCGCCCGCACCGTAGATGGGACAACACGGCCCTAGCAAAAAGCCGCTGTTGGCAAAGCGTCCGTGGTTGAGCATGGCGCAGACTGTCGACTCCCATACCCAGCCGCAAAAACCGTAGAAGGCAAACGAGAGTACCAGCGCCGAGAGCGGACAGGCGGCAAGCGTCGCGCCGTCAAATGCCATGTCGATCGCGGTTCCCACCGTCTACCCACTCCTCTTTTCGTTCGATTCGCTGCTCACGTCATCGTCCGCCCTGTCTTTGCGCGGCAGACGGCCGGCAATCGTCTCGCGCAGCGCGCACCATTTATCCGCC
Organism: uncultured bacterium; assembly: GCA_905216105.1. Classification (GTDB taxonomy): domain Bacteria; phylum Actinomycetota; class Coriobacteriia; order Coriobacteriales; family Coriobacteriaceae; genus Collinsella. The sequence goes on from CAJMSG010000166.1 coordinate 1,297, forward strand.
AGGCACACAATCCATGCCTCGCGACACGTCGGCGGCACCGGTACCAGCGGAAACATATGGCGCGCGATGATATTCCGCTCGCGCGACGTCAGCTCAAAATCTTCCTCCGCACGCGCCAGGGCAAAAAACGGATGCCGAAAGCCATGCAGTCGATGGCTTGGGTCGGGATCGTGCCAGTCATAGAGAAAGTAATCGTGCAGCAGGGCCCCGCGCAGCAGCGACAAGCGGTCGACGGAGATACCGACGCGGCCCAGGCGCTCGGCAAAGGACAGACTTGCCCGCGCCACCGAGGTCACATGCGTATACACCGTCACATCGCCATGCTGGATAAACTCGCGCGTCAGGTCCAGACGGCCCTCCTGTGCCAGTTGACGGGCAGCATGGTCTACTTCGCACGCGATTTTCTCGGCACGAACGGTATCGGACATGCGGCCTCCTTCCGGCGGCGCTCGGCGGCAAGCCACAGCCTGCACGCAATGAATAAAATCATCATGGAACTTATCAGTATGGCATCGGACAAAACGTTTTGCCCCACCAGTTGGCGAATTACCGCGCCGCCGTCACATATCAAACGCCAAAATGTGCGAGACTGTCTTGTGCAATTGTGCCGGCCGAGGGAGTGCCGGCGCACGATTCGCATGGAGTAACCCACAACGATGCTGCTTACGCAAACGACAACGCCCGAGGACGTCAAGGCTCTCGATCGCGCCGAGCTTCCGCTGCTCTGCGGCGAGATCCGCCACGCCATCCTCGAAAGCTCCGCCGCCGTCGGCGGGCACGTTGCCCCCAACCTGGGCGTCGTTGAGCTTACGGTTGCGCTCCATCGCGTGTTTAACTCCCCCACCGACAAAATTGTCTTTGACGTGTCGCACCAGACCTATGCCCACAAGGCGCTGACTGGGCGCGCGTACACTTATATCGACCCGGCACGCTACGGCGAGGCCTCTGGCTTTGCCAATCCCGACGAGTCCGAACACGACCTGTTCGCCATGGGCCACACCTCCACATCGGTGAGCCTGAGCTGCGGCTTAGCACACGCCCGCGATCTGGCGGGCGACAGCTACAACGTCATTACCATCATTGGCGACGGTTCGCTTTCGGGCGGTCTGGCGTTTGAGGGCTTTAACAATGCCGCCGAGCTCGACAGCAACTTGATCATCGTCGTCAATGACAACGACCAGTCCATTGCCGAGAACCATGGCGGCCTGTATCGCAATCTGGCCGAGCTGCGCGCCAGCAACGGCACCTGTGAGCGCAACGTTTTCCGCGCGATGGGGCTCGACTACCGCTATCTGGACGCCGGTAACGATGTGTTGGCCCTGGTCGACGCGCTGCAGGAACTGCGCAATATCGATCATCCCATCGTGCTGCACGTCTCCACCGCCAAGGGTAAGGGCTTTGAGCCGGCCCAGAGCGACCCCGAGCGCTGGCACCACGTGGGTCCGTTTGACATGGCGACTGGGCGCAAGCTCTGCCCGGGCCATCCGAGCGAGCCTGCGCCGCGCACCTATGCTGACATTACGGGCGAGGCCCTGAGCGCTGCCATAGAGCGCGATCCGCAGGTTGTGGGCATCACGGCCGCAACGCCCTACATCATGGGCTTTACGCCCGAGCTTCGCGCCGCGGCAGGCAAGCAGTTTGTTGACGTGGGCATTGCCGAGGAGCACGCCGTGACCTTTGCCACCGCGCTTGCGCGCTCGGGCGCCAAGCCAGTCTTTGGTGTGTACGGCACGTTTTTGCAGCGCGCCTACGACGAGCTGTGGCACGACCTGTGCCTCAACGACGCTCCTGCAACCATCCTGGTGTTTGGCGCGTCGATCTTTGGCACCACGTCCGAGACGCACCTCTCGTTCTTTGATATTTCCATGCTGGGCGGACTTCCCAACATGCGCTACCTTGCACCGGCCTGCATGGAGGAATATCTGTCCATGCTGAGCTGGTCGCTCAACCACCGCGAGCATCCCGTGGCAATCCGCGTACCGGGCATCGGCTTGGTAAGCCGCCCCGATCTGGCGCCCGCCGAGGGCACCGGCTACAGCGTCGTTCGCTACAACGTGGTGCGCCAGGGTCGCGACGTTGCCGTGCTCGCGCTCGGCGATTTCTTTGAGCTAGGCGAGCGCGTGGCAAACCGTCTGACTGCCGAGTACGGTATCGAGGCCACACTCGTCAACCCGCGCTTTGCAACCGAGCTCGACCGCGAGTTCCTCGACAGCCTTGCCGCCGAGCATCACGTTGTTGTCACCCTCGAGGACGGCATCTTGGACGGCGGCTGGGGTGAGCGCGTGGCATGTTATCTAGCATGCACGCCGTTGCGCACGCGCACCTTCGGCATCGCCAAGGGCTTCCCCGACCGCTACGACCCCAACGAACTGCTCGCGCAGAACGGCATGACGGTCGAGAACATGGCCGCCGAAGCCGCAAGGCTTCTCAACGAGTAAAAAACCTCCGCAAGGGAAGCACCCCTGCGGAGGTTTTTATTTTCGCGACTCAATTATCTCAATCTGTAACATCTAGGGCCCGAATTCCCGTCTAACTGTTACAGATCTAGACAAACCGTCTTTGCCCCTGACCTTTGTCTCAATCTGTAACAGGTAGAACCCATTTCCGCGTCTAGCTGTTACAGATCGAGACAAAACAACGAGACCGGGCGACGTACCAGCCCAAACCACCACAAAGGTGCCTGTCCCCTTTGTGGTGGTTTTAGGTCACGCAAAACGCTATATCAGCTGTAACAATCGTCGTTTGACCAGATAAAACCTGCCAAAATAAACCTGTCCCTTTATGGTAGGTAGAATAACCCATAAGGTAAGTATGTTTCTGAGTTATTTCGTGTTGACCCGTCTGAACGCAATAGGGTATAACTCTACTCAACCGCTAGGGATTTTATTGAGAAAGGTGTTCTACCATGAGCAAGAACCTCTCCCAGCAGGTCGTTCTCGACCGCCGCGGCTTCGTTGCCGCCACCTTCGCAACCGTCGCCGGCCTTGGTCT
>CAJMSG010000167.1:0-4270 GCA_905216105.1 uncultured bacterium
CCCTTCCCCTAGGCCCGCGGTACGATCGGGCGGTTAACTTTGGCTAGCATATCAGAAGCGCACGAATCGAGCGCCCAGCTCCGGAAAGCCGAGAACTCCATGCGCGAGCGCAGACCCTCCAAATAGCGGATTGACCTGCTCAATTGCACACGGCCGGGGTTTTCGGCCATCGCGATGCGACGCGTATCGTCAAATCCCGAAACGCGACAGAAACCAAGCTCTTCGAAGATTCCCAGACCGCTTGCCACCGAGCGCTCGTCAACCGGCGTGCGCGCGTCGATGGCAAGGCACATCTGCGCGATGTCGATATCGCTCGCGCTAAACGAGTCGTCTCCGGTCTTGCCGCGGTTGGAGCGCCACATAGTCTGCAGCGCGCGATAGAGCGTGACGAGCTCGTCGCGCTCGGGCGCGTAGCAGTCGAGCAGGCGCTCGTTAATGCGAGCGTCACGCGACGAATAGAGCAGGTGAATCACGGCAGGTTGCCCGTCGCGACCGGCGCGTCCGCTCATCTGGTTGAACTCGATGGCGCCAAACGGCATGTGGTAGAGCACGACATGGCGAATATCGGGCAAGTTCACGCCCTCACCGAAGGCCGAAGTCGAAACGATGCAGCTGAGGCTTCCGTCACGAAACGCTTCCTCAACACGGCGGCGATCGGTGCGCGCAAGCCCCGCGTTATAGAACGCGATGCGGGTCGCGCAATCAGGCACCCGCTTGCGCAGCGTCTTAGCAAGCGCCACGGACTGGTCGCGCGAGTTGACGTAGATGACGGTCTTCTCCCCCGTCGCCACGATTGACACCAGGCGGTTCTCGCGGCTCGCAAGATCTCGGTCATCCTCGAGCTGCAAGTTCTCGCGCACCGTCTCGTCGACCACCGTGCGGGTAATCGGTAGCACGCGGGCGAGCTCGGCCACAACCGGAGCCGTTGCGGTGGCAGTCGTGGCCAGAACGACCGGGTCGCCCAGGGCCTTGAGGATATCGGGCATGTCGAGATAGGCGCTGCGGTCGCCGCCCTTGGCAAGACCGGCATGATGTGCCTCATCGATGACGACAAAACCGATGCGCCCCGAACGCGCAAAGCGGTCGCGGTGAATGGACAGGAACTCGGGCGTCGTGAGCACGATGCCGGTGCGGCCCGAAGCCAAGCCGGCAAACACGTCATCGCGCGCCGCCTCCACGGTCTCGCCGGTCAGCACGCCGACGCCAATGCCGAGCGCAGCCATCGTCGATGAGAGGTGATAGGCCTGGTCGGCAACGAGCGCGCGCAGCGGATAGACAAAGATGCTTGCACGCCCGCGAAGGACCGCCTCGCGCGCGGCATGCACATGGAAGATAAGGGACTTTCCGCGCCCCGTTCCCATAACGGCCAGAACACTTTGATGATCGGCCAGGGCATCGAGCGCCTCGACCTGCGCGCGGTGCGGCCGGTTCGAGCCGATAAAACTATGGATAAGTGAGCGCGTCAGCTCGGTATAGGAGAGCTGGGCGAGCGTTTGGCGCTTGCGGGACTCCAGACGAAGACCGGCGTCCGCAGGCTCCACGCCGCGGCGAAGCTCGCATGCCGGGTCGTCAACGCTGGGCGCCGTGGTATCGCGGACCAAGACATCCTTGATCATGAGCTTGGGCTTCACGCGACCTTGCCAATGCTCGGCAACGGCCTCGAATACCAAGTCGACGGCGCTGTCGCAATTGATAAGCCTATCGATCTGCGGTACGCGGAACATAATGGCAGGCACACTCGCGGCTCCATCCGTCGCCACGAAGCGCATATGCTCGCCGGTCTTACCCACCACGGCACGATCACACATCGTCACGCCCTCGGCAGCCAGCAGCGGCACCTTATTACCCTGGCCAAACGGCTCAAGGCGGGAAATCTGCTCGATGGTCTCGATATTCAATTCGGAAAGGTCGACCGTGGCGGCAACCTCATCGGTGTCCTCAAAGTCCTCGGCGGGAAGCTCGGACAGCACAGCGGAAAGGCGACGACGGAACTCGTCGAGCTTGGACGCCTCGATGGTCACGCCCACCGCACCGGCATGCCCGCCGCGGCGAATCAGCAGGTCGGAACAGCGCTCGACGGCTTCGAACAGGTTGACCTTGCCCACCGAGCGGCCCGAGCCACGTGCTATACCGTCCTCGATAGAGAAGAGCAACGCCGGCACGTGATATCGGTTGGTAAGGCGGCTCGCCACGATGCCTTTAACGCCCTCGTGCCAGCCCTCGCCACCCACGACAATCGCGCGCCCGCCATCATAGGTCTCCTCGACCTTTGCCATGGCATCACGCGTGAGCTCCGCCTCAATCTCGCGACGCTGACGGTTGATCTCCTCGAGCTCGGCCGCCAGTGCACTTGCCTCGATAGGATCGCGGGCAAGCAGCAGGTCGAGCGCCAGCTTGGGATCGGCCATGCGGCCGGCGGCGTTTAAGCGGGGAATGAGCGAGAACGATAGACCGTCCGCCGTAATGGTAGCCAGATCGGCCTTGGCGAGCGCTGCAAGCGCGATGTAACCGGGACGAGCCGTCACGCGCATCTGCTGGATGCCCTCGGCGACCAGTGCGCGATTCTCGGGCGTGAGCGGCATCATGTCGGACACGGTGCCCAGTGCCGCGACCTCAATCAGCGAACGCCAATACGACGGCTTGCCCAGATGCTCGCCCAAAACCTGCACCAGCTTGAGCGCCACACCGGCACCGGCAAGTTCACGCGAGGGGCCCTTATCCTCGAGTTTAGGGTCGGTCAGGGGCACGCCCTGCGGCACCTGATCGGAGGGCTCGTGATGGTCCGTGACCACCAAATCGATCCCCAGGCTCTCCAGATAGGAAACCTCTTCTTTGGCGGCAATGCCGTTATCGACGGTCACGATCAGCTGGGGACGAGCGAGCTCGTTAACGCGGTCGAGCGCCGCGCGCGAAAGACCGTAGCCCTCGTCAAAGCGATGTGGAATAAACGGCGTAACATCGGCACCAAACGTGCGCAGTGCCTCGGTCAACAGGCAGGTCGACGTAATACCGTCAACGTCAAAATCGCCAAAGACCGCGATGTGCTCGTGGTTGCGAATGGCACGCTCGACGCGGTCGGCAACGACCGACATGCCCGGGATAATGAGTGGGTCGGCCCAGTCGCGATCGAGCGAAGGCGTCAAAAACAGCTGGCCTTCTTCGATGGATGTAATGCCGTGCGCAACCATAATGCGCGCCACCAGCCCGGGTATGCCCAGGCCAGCCGAAAGCTCCTTTTCGAGCTCGGGGTTTTGCTGAGCGACCGCCCAGCGATGCGTCGTCTTAAGCGATGACATAGGCGCCCACCCCCGATAGGGGCAGGTCGCCGCGATACCTCTCACGGTTCATAGCGATGAGTCCTCTGTGTATGCCCGCTTCGGCAGGCAGATCTGTTGAACGGATTTATTATACCGTGCAGCACGGACGCAAAACGCCGCAGCACGCCGCGGTTTCGGTAAACGATGCCGGTAATCGCCTCGAAATATTCGAGCGTTTCTGACGCACGGACGCATGCGAGCGTCTAGCATATCCATTCAAAACGGATTCACGAGCAAAGGGAGTCACAAGCGCATATGAAGCAATGGGTTGGACTGGGCAAGTTTCTCGCGGGGCGCATGCAGGTCATCGTTCCGATTTGCGTGGCGCTCGGCGTGCTCTTTCCCCAGCAGATCGGCTTACTCAAGCCCATCGTTCCCACCTTGTTTGCCTTTATGACGTTTCAGGGTGCGCTCAGCAACACCTTTCACCAGGTGGCTGAGGTGTTCCGCCGTCCCCTGCATTTGATTTTGGCGTTAATTGTCTCGGCTGTGCTCATCCCCATCGCGGCGTATGCCATGGGCTCACTGTTCTTTGGTTCCAACCCCAACCTTGTCTGCGGCATCGTGCTCGAGTACAGCGTACCCGTGGCGGTCACTGCCTTTATGTGGATTAGCATGTTCGGCGGCAACGGCCCGCTCGCGCTCACCATTATCCTGACGTCCTCGGTTATCTCGCCTGTGACGATTCCTCTTACGCTCAAGCTCCTGCTGGGCGCCACCGTCTCGATCGACGTGCCAAGCATGATGCAAGACATGGCCTTTATGATCGCCATACCCGCCGTGCTCGGTATCGTCATTAACGAACTCACGCGCGGCTGGGGTCATGAGAAACTCTCCCCCGCGCTTTCGCCCGCCTGCAAGTTCATGATGATGGGGGTCATCGCGTCCAACTCCACCGCCATGAGCGAGTACATGCTGCACATGAATGTTGAGCGCTTGGAAGTCGCCCTCTT
>CAJMSG010000168.1:0-4258 GCA_905216105.1 uncultured bacterium
AGAGTGGGCGCGGCGGGCCAGACATCCGCCGGGTCAAACAAGGTGGTACCGCGGAATTCAACCGTCCTTGGGCAATGCACATGCCCGAGGGCGGTTTTTTGTTACCGAACCGGGCCGCGTTTTCGCAACGTCAGACGGCGGCAGCCGCCTCGGCAAGCGGGGAGCGCGAGAGACGAAAGGGAAGACATGAGTCTGATTGATGATCTGGTCAAACTCGAGGAAGAGGCCAAGGAGCTCGTCGCAGGCGCCGACGACGCCGCAAAGCTCGAGGCCGCGCGCGTTGAGCTGCTCGGTCGCAAGGGCCGTATTACCGGCCTGATGCGCATGATGGGCAAGCTCGCCCCCGAGGATCGCCCCGTGATGGGCAAGCGCGCCAACGAGATGCGCCAGCTGATCGAGGGCATGCTCGACGCGCGCACGACCGAGATGAAGGCCGCCGCCCTCAAGCACGCACTGGAGCACGAGGCCGTCGACATCACGCTGCCGGGCATCCGTCCGCAGATCGGTCACCAGCACCTGATCAAGCAGATCATCGAGGAGGCCGAGGACATCTTCTGCGGCATCGGCTACACCGTCGAGTCCGGCCCCATGGTCGACACCTCCTACTACAACTTCACCGCGCTCAATGCCCCCATGGATCACCCGAGCCGCTCGGCCCGCGACACCTTCTATGTGGTCGACAACAACCCCGGCAGCGTCGCGCACCCCGAGGCTCACGCCCACGGCGAGTCCGACGTGCTGCTGCGCACCCAGACCTCGGGCGTGCAGATCCACACCATGGAGTCGCAAAAGCCGCCCATCTACATGATCTGCCCGGGCACCGTCTATCGTCCCGACACGGCCGACGCCTGCCACCTGCCGCAGTTCAACCAGATCGAGGGCCTGGTCGTCGACGAGGGCATCACCTTTGGCGACCTCAAGGGCACGCTCGACTACTTTGTTAAGTGCATGTTTGGCGAGGACCGCAAGACGCGTTACCGCCCGCACTTCTTCCCCTTCACTGAGCCCAGCTGCGAGGTTGACGTGAGCTGCCACGTCTGCGGCGGCAAGGGCTGCAACTTCTGCAAGCACAGCGGCTGGATCGAGATCCTGGGCTGCGGCATGGTCGACCCCAACGTCCTTATCAACTGCGGCATCGACCCCGAGAAGTACACCGGCTTCGCCTTTGGCATTGGCGCCGAGCGCGTCGCGGCCCTGCGCTACGACCTGCCGGACCTGCGCACGTTGATGACTGGTGACATGAGGTTCTTGAACCAGTTCTAGAACGCTTTCTTCTTAGTTGCAGTTTCCGGCTCAAAGCCGCATTTATGAAAGGAGACCAGTTAGATGCGTGTTTCTTACGACTGGCTCAAGACCATGATCGATATTCCGGAGGATCCCAAGACCCTTTCGGACGAATATATCCGTACCGGCACCGAGGTCGAGGCGATCGACACCGTGGGCGAGTCCTTCGACCACGTGGTGACCGCCAAGGTGCTCACCAAGACCCCGCACCCCGATAGCGACCACATGTATGTGTGCTCGGTCGATGTGGGCGACAAGAACCTCGACGCCGACGGCAACCCCGCTCCGCTGCAGATCGTCTGCGGCGCGCAGAACTTCGAGGCCGGCGACCACATCGTCACGGCCATGATTGGCGCTGTCCTGCCCGGTGACGTCAAGATCAAGAAGAGCAAGCTTCGCGGCGTCGTGTCCATGGGCATGAACTGCTCCGCGCGCGAGCTCGGCCTGGGCGGCGACCACTCCGGCATCATGATCCTGCCCGAGGATACGCCCTGCGGCATGCCGTTTGCCGAGTACGTGGGCTCGAGCGACACCGTGCTCGACTGCGAGATCACGCCCAACCGTCCCGACTGCCTGTCCATGATCGGCATGGCCCGCGAGACCGGCGCCATCTTCGACCGCGATTTCCACGTTGAGCTGCCCGCCATCAAGGCCGAGACCGGTCGTGCGACCGACGACGAGCTTTCCGTCGAGATCGCCGACGAGGGCCTGTGCGACCGCTATGTCGCCCGCATCGTGCGCAACGTGAAGGTCGGCCCCTCGCCCGACTGGATGGTCAAGCGCCTTAACGCCCTGGGCGTGCGCCCGCACAACAACATCGTCGACATCACCAACTATGTGATGATGCTCACCGGTCAGCCGCTGCACGCCTTTGACCTGGACACCTTTGCCGAGCGCGAGGGCAAGCGTCGCATTGTGGTTCGCGCCGCCCAGCAGGACGAGAAGTTCACGACCCTCGACGGCGAGGAGCGCGTGCTCGACGCCGGCATGGGCCTTATCACTGACGGCGAGCGCCCTGTGGCGTTGGCCGGCGTTATGGGCGGCATGGATTCCGAGATCGAGGACGATACCGTCGACGTGATGGTCGAGAGTGCCTGCTTCAACGCCGGTCGCACCTCGCACACCAGCCGCGATCTGTCGCTGATCTCCGACGCCTCCATTCGCTTTGAGCGCCAGGTCGACGAGACCGGCTGCGTGGATGTCGCCAACGTTACCTGCGCTCTCATCGAACAGATCGCCGGCGGCGAGGTTGCTCCCGGCTATGTCGACGTTTTCCCCGCGCCCAAGACCGTCGACAGCATTAAGCTTCGCCTGGCCCGCGTGCATGCCATCTGCGGCGCCGACATCGAGCCCGATTTTATCGAGCGTTCGCTCACCCGTCTGGGCTGCACCGTCGAGCGCGACGGCGAGGACTTTATGGTTACCCCGCCGAGCTTCCGCCCCGACCTGCCGCGCGAGATCGACCTGATCGAGGAAGTCTTGCGCCTGTGGGGCATGGGCCGCGTGACGGCGACCATCCCGGCTGCCAAAAACCACATCGGCGGCCTGACCCGCGAGCAGAAGCTCACCCGCAAGGTCGGCGAGATCCTGCGCGCCTGCGGCCTCAACGAGACCACGACCTTTGGCTTTGCCGCCCCGGGCGACCTGGAGAAGATCGGTATGTCCACCGAGGGCCGCGGTTGCCCCGTGGTGCTCATGAACCCGCTGGTAGCCGAGCAGACCGAGATGCGCCGCTCGCTGCTGCCGGGCCTGCTGCAGTCTGTGGCCTATAACGAGGCCCACGGCACGCCCAACGTGCACCTGTACGAGGTCGGCAGCCTGTTCCACGGCCGCGAGAACGCCAGCCTGCCCAAGGAGACCAAGTCCGTGGCGGGCGTGCTCTCGGGCCAGTGGAGCGAACAGTCTTGGAACATGAAGTATCGCAAGCTGCGCTTCTTCTTTGGCAAGGGCATTGTCGAGGAGCTGCTCGCCCAGCTGCGCATCGAGAAGGTTCGCTTCCGTCCCGTCGAGGGCGAGGGCTACGCTTTCTTGCAGCCGGGTCGTGCGGCCGAGGTCCTGTCCGGCGGCACCGTGCTGGGCTGGGTCGGCGAGATTCACCCCGAGGCGCGCGAGGCGATGGGCATCGATGAGGTTGTCGTTGCCTTTGAGCTCGATCTGGACAAGCTGATCAAGGGTGCCCGCAATCAGGAGAACTACCGCGAGTTCTCGCAGTACCCTGCCGTTGAGCACGATCTTGCTATCGTGGTCGACAACGCTGTGACCTGCGAGGATCTTGAGCGTCGTATTACCAGCGCCGGCGGCAAGCTGCTCGAGGGCGTGCGCCTGTTCGACGTCTACCGCGATCCCATCCGCATCGGAGCGGGCAAGAAGTCCATGGCCTTTGCGCTTACGTATCGCTCCGACGACCACACGCTCACCAGCGAAGAGGTTGAGAAGGCGCACCAGAAGATCGTCACCAAGGTGTGCAAGGGCGTAAACGGCGAGGTCCGCGGCTAGGGCTTGCGCCGGGTATAGGCCAGCGGTGGCTGCCGCCGAGTCCTACGTGACCGCTATGCTCGGTATAAGGCACTGCTGAGCCTGCATATATGACACGTGCATTACATAACGGCGCGCTGCTTTGTCGGCAGCGCGCCGTTTTGCTATGATAGCCCGCGGCGTGTTACGAATCTGACAATACGTAACACTGACAAGGTGATTCAGGCGGCGTTGCAATTCCGTGCGCCGACAACCGGGAGGCGTACATGCACATTCCAGATAATTATCTGTCCCCGCAGACCGATGCCGTCATGGCAGTGGCGATGGTGCCCGTTTGGGTTCACTGCATCAAGAAGGTGCGCGCCACGCTCGATCGCGAGCACATGGCGTTCCTGGGCATCTGCGCCGCATTCTCCTTCTTGCTCATGATGTTCAACGTGCCGCTGCCCGGCGGTACCACTGGTCACGCCGTTGGTGGCGCGCTCATCGCGCTGCTGCT
>CAJMSG010000169.1:0-4216 GCA_905216105.1 uncultured bacterium
GCAGACTGCGTGACCTTGGAGACGACCGGGGTGAAGGAGATGGACACCCAGCGCTCGACCAGGGCGCCGATGATGAACATACCCAGGATGGAAGCACCCTCGGTGACCTTGCCCATCAGACCGCCAGAGAGGTCCTTGGCGATGGAGGAGCCGACCTTGTAGCCAAACTCCTGCGTGTACCACAGGAAGGCGTAACGGATGATGTTCCACGCGAAGAAGAACAGCAGCGGACCGGCGATGCTGCCGGACAGGGCCAGGGAAGCGCCCAGAGCGCCCAGAATCGGGCGAAGGGTGAACCAGAAGGCGGGGTCGCCGACGCCGGCGAGCGGGCCCATCATACCGACCTTGACGCCCTGAATGGCGACGTCGTCAATCGGAGCACCGTTGGCGCGCTCCTCCTCGAGAGCGAGGGTAACGCCAATGACGGGGGCGGAAACATAGGGGTGGGTGTTATAGAACTCCAGGTGGCGCTTAAGAGCGGCAATCTGGTCATCCTTGCTGGTGTAGAGCTTCTTGATCGCAGGGATCATTGCGAAGCACCAGCCGCCGTTCTGCATACGCTCGTAGTTCCACGAGCCCTGAAGGAACTGATGACGGAAGCAAACCTTCTTGCGGTCAGCCTTGGTGAGCTGAATCTTGTTCTCTGCCATATGTATCACTCCCCTCCTACTCGTAATCGTTCAGAATGTCGCCGAGCGGGTCACCGGAGCCACCGCCCATGCCGCCACCCTGCTTGGCCAGATCCTTAAGGCCAAGGTAGATGAGGGCAAGGGAGATGCCGATGAGGCCAAGGGCGATCAGCGTGAGCTGAGGGATGGCAGCAAGGACAAAGCCGAGGATGAAGAACGGCCAGGTCTCCTTGGTGGCCATCATGTTGATGACCATGGCGTAACCGACGGAAGCGACCATGCCGCCGCCGACAGCCATGCCGCCGGACAGCCAGTCGGGCATAGCGTTAAGCGCGTTGGTAACAGCCTCGGCCGGGATGATGCACAGAAGTACTGCCGGGATGGCGATACGAAGGCCCTGCATAAGGATGGCAGCGTACTGCCAGCGCTCGATGCCGGCGAAGTCGCCCTTCTCGGCGCAACCGTCCATGGCGTGAGCGATAGCGGTAGCCAGGGTACGGCAGATCATGGTCAGGAACAGGCCAGCGACCGACAGCGGAACGGCGACGGCGATGGCGGCGGTAACGGCCTTGGCCGAGTCGGTGGCGCCACCGTTGAGGGCGAGCACCATGATGATCGAAGAAGCGACCGAGGCCAGAGCGGCGTCAGGCGCGACGGCGGCGCCGACGTTAGCCCAGCCAAGGGCCATCATCTGGAGCGAACCGCCCAGGAGGATGCCCTCCTGAAGGTGACCGGTTACGAGACCGATAAGCGTGCATGCCACGAGCGGCTGATGGAACTGGAACTCATCCAGAATGCCTTCCATACCGGCAAGCAACGCGACAATCGCAACAAGCAGAATAGTGATTGCAGACATGTATCGGACCCTCCTTTACTATGCTTGAGCGGCCAGTTCGGCCTTAGCTTTCTTCAACATGGCGTCGAGATCCTCGGAGGAATCCGAAGGAACCTTGCGGACCTCGAACTTGACGCCCTTGGCCTTGAGGGCCTCGAGAGTCTTGACGTCGTCATCGCCCATAGCGACGGCGTTGGTGACGACGACCTTGCCCTTGGAGTGAGCCATGGAACCGATGTTGACTTCCTTGATGTCGACGCCGGCCTCGATGGCCTTGAGCAGATCCTGCGGGTTCTCAAAGAGCAGCATAGCCTTGGTGTCACCAAAGCGCGTGTCCTTGACGACCTCGGCCATCTTCTTGATGGGCACGACGTTGGCATGGACTCCCGGAGGGGCAGCCTGCTCGATCATCGTCTTGCGGAGCTCGTCGTGAGCAACGCCGTCGGAAACCACGATGATGCGGTTGGGGTTGATCTGCTTGGTCCACGTGGTGGCCACTTGGCCATGGAGCAGACGGGTGTCGATGCGGACGTGGGCAATCTTGATGTGCCCGTCGCCGATGACCGTTCCCGGAGGGATGGCGCCTGCAGGAGCAGCAGCGGCCGCAGCCGGCTTCTTCTCCTCGGGCTCCAGAGACTCGGGCTTGACGCGCACGCCAGCCTTAGCCTCAGTCACGAGATGTTTTGCGATCGCATGTGCAGTGTTCTTTGCGTCAAAGCGCTGCGAATATGCCTCGATGAGCATAGGCAGGTTGACACCGGTGACGATAGCCCAGGAATCGTGGCCCTCGATGAGCCCGCTGATCTGGTTGAACGGCGTGCCGCCCCACAGATCAACGAGGAAGAGCACCTGCTCCTGGTCCTCGAAGGAAGCGATTGCTTCCTCGACCTTGGCACGGAAGTCGTCGGGGCCCATGCTCGGCTCGAGCGAGACCACGGCTACAGACGGCTGATCGCCAAAGACCATCGAGCCCGTCTGCTTGATTCCAGCTGCCAAGTCCCCGTGGCTAGCAAGAACAATACTTACCATCACATAACCTCCTTTTTGTCTACGTATTTCCTACACGACATGAAAGGAGTATACCTGTTTGGATTGTGGAATTATAGCTAAATTCGCAAAAGGTTGGATTATTTGTTTAAACGTCTAAGTTTGTTACAAATTGATTACGTTGCTAATTTACAGCTCATTGCCTACTAAAACGTGATTTCCCAATTACTTTCACAGATATATACAGACACTCTGTTCATTAACGCCGCTTTTAGGTTAATCCCAATGCGCCTGCGTGCCGCTATTTTGTTTAAACAGACATAACTTGACTAATTGTATAACTTATGCTCTAGCAAACCGTCAAAATAGAATAGTCATTGGGGACGTTCTTTAATGACTAGTCGTTTAAGAACGTCCCCAATAACTCAGTTAGGCGATGTGGAGGGGGTTGGCGGCGTCGACGGCGTCAGGAGCAGCGGGACCATCAGGGGTAGCGTCTGCCGGGTCCTCGTCGGGGGTCTCGATCTGCTTGATCATGACATCCTGGCCCTGCAGCAGATAAGTCTCGCCGCTACCGCAATGGGGACAGGTCTTGCCGTGCTCGACCGTCGCGTAGTCGCGGCCGCACGCCTCGCAATGTGTCACGGCCTCAACGGGCTCCACGATAAGCTCCGAGCCCTCGGTGATAGGCTTTTTATCCGCTGCCCAGCGCCAAGCGTCGAGCAGCAAGTCGGGAACGACGCCCGAGACCTCGCCCAACAGCAACGTCACGCTCGAAACGCGACTTACGCCGTTGGCGCGAGCCACATTCTCGACATCGCGAATGATGTGATACACGATTCCGAGCTCGTGCACTTTTAATTCCTTCCGCCGTTCCCGTTATGACTACTTACTTGCGACCGAACTTAATCTTGATGGCGCGCTTTAAAGCATACTTGCCCAGGCTTGGGAGCTTTTGCTCGTATTTGACCATCGTTGAGCACTCGGGGCGGTCGCGATCCAGATGGATGGCGTCAAACGCGCACTTGGTGGTGCACAGGCCGCAGCCGATGCACTTGTTGGGGTCGACGATCGAGGCACCGCAGCCCAGGCAACGGGCGGTCTCGGCGCGCACCTGCTCCTCGGTAAAGGTCTCGACGTACTCGCTAAACGGCGCGGCCTTCTCGCGCTCGCGGTCCACATGGGCAACCTCGCGGCTCGCGTTGTCGTAGCTCTCGATCACGACGTCGTCGCGGTCAAGCGCGGTGTAGCGACGCTGGTTGCGGCCGATCGTGAGCGTGGAGCCCGGCTGCACAAAGCGGTGGATGGACACGGCGGCCTCGTGACCGGCGGTGATGGCATCGATGGCAAAACTCGGACCGGTGTAGACGTCGCCGCCCACAAAGATGTCTGGCTCGGCGGTCTGGTAGGTCCGAGGATCGGCAAGGGCACCCTGACCGCGGCCAAGCTCCACCTTGGAGCCAGCCAGCAGGTCGCCCCACACAATGGACTGGCCGATGGACATGACCACGCGGTCGGCATCGACACGACGCAGGTCGTTCTCGTCGTACTCAGGCGCAAAACGGCCTTCATCGTCATAGACACGCGTGCAGCGCTTAAAGGTGATGCCGCACACGTGACCGGCCTCGTCCAGGTGGACCTCCTTGGGACCCCAGCCGCAGCTGATGTGTGCGCCGTCCTCGATGGCCTCGCGACGCTCTTCCTCGCTGGCGGGCATCTGGGCCTCGCTCTCCAGGCAGAACATCTCAACGTGCTCGGAACCCAA
>CAJMSG010000170.1:0-4166 GCA_905216105.1 uncultured bacterium
GTAATGTAGAAATACAGGTCATCGGAGTCGGTCGGCTCAAGGGTAGCCTTGAGCGCCTCGAGCGACGGAGAGCAGATGGGCGTGGGCGGCAGGCCCTCGTGCTTATAGGTGTTATATGGGCTATCGCTCTGCAGGTCGTCGGCGGTAACCTCGCCGCCGGTGACGTACATCATGGTCGCATCGCTATTGAGGTAACGCAGGCCATCGAGCTTGCCGGCCAGACGGTTATAGAAAACCGATGCCACATGCGCGCGCTGATCGGCGTTGAGGCCCTCGCGCTCGACGATCGAGGCAAGATTAACGATGTCGTAATCGGACATCTCCACGCCATAGCGCTCCTTGATCTTGGACTCGCAGCTGGCAAAGTCGAGCGACTTATACTCGGTGTTGAACTGGTCAAGCATGGCGCGAATCACATCATCGGCAGACGGGTCCTTACCCAACGTATAGGTCTTAGGGAATAGAAAGCCCTCGAGCGAATCGTTCGCGGCGTCCTTAAGGAAGGCGTAATCATTCACATAATTGCTCGCCTTAGCCTGGTTAAGGAAGTCTTCCTTAGAAATGCTGTCGTACGCCTTGGCCACGCGGTCGGCAACCTGATCGACCGTCAGGCCCTCAGGAATCGTGAGCGCATCGGAGCCGGCGTTGGGACCTTCCATAAGCTGCTGGACGACCTTCGTGGCATCCATAAGCGTGGTAAACGAATACTTACCCGGCTTAAGCGACATATCCGCGTTGAGCTTTTTGACCGCCGCGTAATAATCCTTGGGATTATCGACGATATGGTTCTCGGAAAGAATCGAGGCGATAGTGTCGCCCGAAGCACCATCGGGAATCGTGATAGTAACCTGCTGGCCAGCAGCGACGTTCGCATCCTCACCGGCAAAGAAGCCCTTGACGGCTGGCACGACAAAGAAAACAATCGCGACAAGCGCAAGCACGGCGACGACGCCACCGATAATCATAGGCACCGGGGAGCTTTTCTTTTGGGCACCACGGCGGGCGCGCGTGTTATAGCTAGAACGCGTGGCCGGAGCAACGCCGTGCGAGCCATGAGCATGATGTGCGTGGGAGCGTGATTGCGGGGCCTGTCCCTGCGTGCGCTGGGCAGGAGCCTGCTGCTTAAAACGAGCGCCGCCAGCGGGCTGCGCGGGACGAGTGGCGGAATGTTGAGCAGCACGCTGAGTAGGCTGAGCCGAACGCTGCATCGGCTGCGCCGGGCGCTGGCCAGGCTGAGCAGGGCGCGGCGCGGGCTGCCGTGTACGATTCTGCTGGCGCGGATCGGAAGCGCTAGGCATGCTGAACCTCCACATTTTTACGATCGAGCCATGTCTGCAAGAACAGGCTGGCGGCGATCATGTCAATCTTGCCCCTCATCTGCTTTTCGTTGAGCCCCTGCTCTCGCAGGATTCGCTTGGCCTCCTGCGAGGACAGACGCTCGTCCTCAAACTCCAGCGGAAGTTCGAGCTCGTCGGCAATCTTTTGGGCCACGGCCGCGACGCGCTCGGCCTGGGGGCCGGGCTCACCGGCCATGGTCAAGGGACGTCCGCTTACCAGGATATCGGGCTCATAGTCCTCGACCAGGTAGCGAAACGTCTTTGCCATGCCAGTGACCTCGGCAGCCGGAAGCACCTTGACAGGCATAGCCATCTTGCCATCACGGCTCGAGACGGCAATGCCAATCCTGGTCTCCCCTATGTCCAGTGCGAGCGCGACCACAGCGACTACTTAGGTTCTTAGGCGCCGAGCGCGGTCTTGGCGGCCGCGAGGGCATCGGCTATACCGGCGGCGTTCTTGCCACCGGCCTGGGCCATGTTGGGACGACCGCCACCGCGACCGTCGACCAGGCCCGCAATCTGCTTGATCACGTTACCGGCGTGGAAACCGGCCTTAACGGCGTCATCGGAGCCGGCGGCGAGCAGGGCCGGGGTGCCCTTCTCGGTCACGCTGGCAACAACGCAGGCGACGGGGCCGGCGACCTTCTGGTGCACGGTATCCCAAACGTTGCGCAGGTCTGCGGCCTCGAGACCCTGGAGCTCAGCGACAACGAGCTTGTAGCCATTCAGCTCGACAGCGCCGTCGATGGCGCTGGAGATCGCATCGGAGGAGCCGCCGGTGAGCGCCTTCTTGAGCTTGTTGGAAGTCTCGCGCAGCTCGACCTGCAGGTTCTCCACGCGGGCGGGAACCTCGTCGACGCGGCACTTGAGCGCAGCGGCAGCGGCGTCAACGAGCGCCAGGCGGTCGGCCATGTAATCGAGAGCACCCTTGGAGGTAACAGCCTCGATACGGCGGACGTTGGAGCCCGTAGAGGACTCGGAGATGATCTTGAACAGACCGATCTCGGCGGTGTTGGCGGCATGCGTACCACCGCAGAGCTCGCGGGAGAACGGCTGGTCCTCGGCGCCTACGGAGACGACGCGGACGACATCGCCGTACTTCTCGCCAAAGAGGGCGACAGCGCCGGCAGCCTTGGCCTCGTCGATGCCCATGACGCGGGTCACGACCGGCTTGGAAGCGAAGATCTGCTGGTTGACCAGGTCCTCGACAGCCTTGAGCTGCTCGGAGGACAGAGCCTCGAAGTGCGTGAAGTCAAAGCGCAGGTGCTCGGGCGTCACCAGCGAGCCGGCCTGGGAGACATGCTCGCCCAGGACCTGCTTAAGCGCAGCGTCGAGCAGGTGAGTGGCGGTGTGGTTGCGGAGCAGGAAACCACGGCGCTCGGCGTCGAGCGCGGCGGTCACGGTAGCACCGACGGTCAGCGTGCCCTCGTCAACGTGCGCGACGTGAGCATACAGGCCATTGTGGTTCTTGGTATCGGAAACGGTCAGCGCAACGCCCTCGGCGGAAAGCTCACCGGCGTCGCCCTGCTGGCCACCCATCTCGGCATAGAACGGGGTGCGGTCGAGCACGACCTCGACGTCCTCGCCGGCGGCAGCAGACTCGACGGACTCGCCATTGCGAACGATGGCGACAACCTTGGCGCCCTCGATGATGTCGTTGTCATAGCCGTCGAACTCGGTCGCGGCAACCTTGTCGGAAAGCTCGACCCACACGTCGTTGAAGCTGCCCCAGGCATCGCCCTTGGCGTTGGCGCGGGCGCGGGCCTTCTGGTCCTCCATACAGGCGGTGAAGCCATCCATGTCGACGTCGTGACCGGCGGTGCCGGCGATCTCGACAGTCAGGTCAATGGGGAAACCAAAGGTGTCGTGCAGCTTAAAGGCGACATCGCCCGGAAGGACGGCGCCGTCGGCGAGCGCGGCCAGGGCCTCGTCCAGGTACACGCGGCCGTTGTCGAGCGTCGTGGAGAAACGCTCCTCCTCGGAGGCGACGATGCCCTTAACGAGCGCGACGTTCTTGAGCAGCTCGGGATAGGCCTCGCCCATCTGGGTGTTGACCTCGTCGATGAACTTGGTCAGGAAGGCGCCCTCAATGCCCAGCAGGCGGCCGTGGAACACGGCGCGACGGAGCAGGCGGCGAAGGACGTACTCGCGGCCCTCGTTACCAGGCAGGATGCCATCCGAGATCATAAAGTCGACAGCACGGGAGTGGTCGGCGATGATGCGCAGGGAGCGGCTGGCGCCGGAGTAATCGTCGGCGTCATAGGTCTTGCCGCTGATCTCCTCACCGAGCTTGATGAGGTGCTGCATCAGATCGCCGTCGTAGTTAGCGGTTTTGTGCTGCATGATAGCGGCCATGCGCTCCAGACCCATGCCCGTATCGAGGTTGCGGTGCGGCAGCTCCGGCATGGAGCCGTCCTCCTGGCGGTCGTACTGGGTAAACACGAGGTTCCAGAACTCAAGGAAGCGGTCGCAGTCGCAGCCGGGCTTGCAGTCGGGGCTGCCGCAACCGACCTCCTCGCCCATGTCAAAGTAGATCTCGGAGCACGGACCGCAGGGTCCGGTGGGGCCAGCAGCCCAGAAGTTGTCGTCCTCGCCCAGACGCGAGATGTGATCCTCGGCAACGCCCAGAGAGCGCCACACGTCATGGGTCTCGTCGTCCTCGGTAAAGACGGTGAAGTACAGGCGGTCGAGCGGCAGCTTGAACTCCTTGGTGATGAGCTCAAAGGCCCAAGCGCAGGCCTGCTGCTTGGAGACGCCGCCAAAGGAGAAGTCGCCGAGCATCTCAAAGAAGGACAGGTGACGGCCGTCCTCGCCGATGCAGTCGATGTC
>CAJMSG010000171.1:0-4137 GCA_905216105.1 uncultured bacterium
CTCGAGGGCGACCTTGGCCCCAACACCGGCGGCATGGGCGTTTACAGCCCGGTGCCCATCGTGACCGACGAGGAGCACGCCACGATGGTGGCGGTCATGGAGCAGACCGTGGCCGAGCTCGCCGCCGAGGGCATCGACTACCGCGGCTGCCTGTACGGCGGCTTTATGCTTACCCCCGCCGGCCCCAAGGTGCTGGAGTTCAACGCCCGCTTTGGCGACCCTGAGACGCAGGTCGTGCTGCCGCGCCTCAAGAACGACCTGGTCGAGGTCATGCTGGCTTGTGCCAACTGCGAGCTTGATCAGATTGAGCTCGATTGGCGTGACGAGTGGGCCGTGGCCGTTGTCCTGACGAGCGCGGGCTACCCCGGCAGCTACGAGAAGGGCAAAGTCATCACCGGCATCGCCGACGCCGAGGCCATGGAGAACGTGACCGTGTACCATGCCGGCACCGCCGTGGTGGACGGTCAGCTCGTGACCAACGGTGGCCGAGTGCTTGCCGTGACCGCGCTGGGCGATACGTTTGAGAACGCTCGCAACCTTGCCTACGAGGCCTGCGAGAAGATTGATTTTGAGGGCAAGACCCTGCGTCATGACATCGGTCTGCGCGCGCTGCGTGGCCGCGACGCCTGGGATGCCTAAAGTCCGAGAGGAATGAGACGGATGGACGAGAAGAACGAAGAGCTCGTGGACGCGCAGATCGTCGAAGAGGACAGCCGCATGTATGGGCACGCCGAGGGCGAGCCTGGTGGCGAGGTCGCTGACGAGCCGTCGCTGGTGCTGGGCGACGACGACCCGCACGATGCCGAGCTGCACGAGAAGATTCTTTCGGAGGAGTGTGCCTGGAAGGGCAAGATCCTCGACGTCCACCGTCTTGAGGTTGAGCTGCCCAACGGTCACCGCAGCGCCCGCGATATCGTTCGCCATCCGGGTGCGGCGGCCGTTGTGGCGCTGACCGAGAGCGGCAAGATTGTACTGGTGCGTCAGTACCGCACCGCCATCGACCGCGTGACGGTCGAGATTCCCGCCGGCAAGCTCGATCCAGGCGAGGACCCGCTCGATTGCGCCAAGCGCGAGCTGCATGAGGAGACGGGCTTTAGGGCCGGTCGCATTCGCTTTTTGACGTCGATTGTCACGTCCTGCGGCTTCTGTGACGAGATCATTCACATCTACCTGGCCACCAAACTCGAGTTCGATGCGCCCAACCCCGATGATGACGAGTTTGTTAACGTGGATTTGGTGCCGCTGCACGAGCTGATTGACGCCGTGCTCGACGGCAAGATCGAAGATGCCAAGACCGTCGTAGGCGCCTTGGCCTGCGATAGCATCGCGCACCGCCTTGGGGGCGCGGAGCTTTAACGAGTGGGGGTAGCCCTGGGACAAGTACTGCTGATTGTTTTGTCCCAGGGCCTTACGTTGCTGATATTTCTTTGAGGATCACATGCTGAAGAGGTTTCTTTCGTATTACGAGCCCCAGATGGGGCTTTTTGTTGCCGATACTGTTTGCGCCCTGGTGCTTGCCGCCATTGACCTGGCGTTTCCTATCATTCTGCGCAATCTGACCGGCGGGCTCTTTACCCAGGGTCAGGCTGCTATTATGCAGGCGCTCGGTATGATCGCGGTTGGCCTGGTACTGATGTATGCCATCCGTTGTGCCTGTCGCTACTTTGTGAGTTACTGGGGCCACGTGATGGGCGCGCGCATGGAGTCTAAGATGCGCGAGGACCTGTTCGATCAGTACGAGCGCTTTAGTTTTGCGTACTTCGATCGCAACAGCTCGGGCGACATGATGAGCCGCGTGGTCAACGACCTGTTCGACATCTGCGAGGCGGCACATCACGTTCCCGAGTGGATTATTATCTGCGGCATCGAGATCGTCGGCTCGTTTGTGATTCTGTTTACCATCGCGCCGATACTGGCACTTGCCATGGCCGTAGTGACGGCGGCGTTTGCGGTCATCATGTTTTGGCAGAACATGCGCATGCGCGAGGTCTTTAGCGACAACCGCAAAAAGATCAGCGGCATCAATGCGCAGCTGCAGGACTCGCTGGCCGGCATGCGCGTGGTCAAGAGTTTTGCAAATGAGGAGACCGAGCGTGCCAAGTTCCGCGCCTCCAACGATCGCTACCTTTCGTCCAAGGAGAACATGTATCACGCCATGGGCGTCTATACCGCGACGTATGGCCTGCTCTCGGGCGTGCTCTATGTGATTGTGGTGCTACTGGGCGGTTGGCTGGTGGCACAAGGCCGGCTGCAGGCGGTCGATATGGCGACCTTCGCGCTCTACATTTCGCTGTTCTGCACCCCGCTTGAGACGCTTGTGAACTCGGCCGAGATGTATCAGAAGGCCATCGCCGGCTTTAAACGCATGGACGAAGTGCTCGCGACCGCCCCGGATATCCAGGACAAGCCGGATGCCGCGGACCTGCAGGTGACAGCGGGCGCGGTTGAGTATCGCGACGTGTGCTTTAGCTATGAGGATGTTGAGTTGGGCGAGGGCGCTGCCGACGGACGCCCTGTTATCGAGCATATGGATCTGTCCATCAAGCCCGGACAGACCATTGCCCTGGTTGGCCCCTCGGGCGGTGGCAAGTCCACAACGTGTTCGCTGCTGCCGCGCTTTTATGACGTGGCTGCTGGATCCGTCAGCATCGATGGCCAAGACGTGCGCGACGTGACGCAACAGAGTCTGCGCCGCGCCATTGGCCTGGTGCAGCAGGATGTCTATCTGTTTGACGGTACGATTGGCGAGAACATCGCCTATGGCAAGCCAGGCGCCACGGCAGAAGAGGTCGCCGAGGCCGCCCGCCGCGCCAATATCGATGCCTTCATTGAGTCGCTGCCGCAGGGCTACGACACGGTCGTGGGCGAGCGCGGCAGCCGTCTTTCGGGCGGCCAGAAGCAGCGCGTAGCCATTGCGCGCGTGTTTCTCAAGAACCCCAAGATCCTGATTCTGGACGAGGCGACGAGCGCCTTGGATAACGAGAGCGAGGAGGCGGTGCAGGAGTCGCTCGAGCGCCTGGCGCGCGGTCGTACCACGATCATCATCGCCCACCGTCTCTCGACCATTAAGCATGCCGACGAGATTGCGACCGTCGAGCATGGTCGCGTTGTGGAACGTGGTACGCACGAGCAGCTTCTCGCCCGTGGCGGCACCTATGCCCGTTACTATCGAATGCAGTTCGAAGGTGCGCGTGCGCACGAGCTCGACTGATTGATATGACAGGAAGTATATGGCTGAGAAGAACCCTTTGACTCCGGAAGAAGTGACGGAGCTATTCTCCGAGATCGACGCATCCGGCGTTTTGGATCCGACGCTTGCCAAAAAGCGCACCGAGCGCATGCGCGAAAAAGAGGCTGCGGCCAAGCGCGGCGACAAGGCGGCGCTGGCGCAGCTTCGCAGCGAAGATCGCGCAAGCCAGACAAAGCAGATCGACCCGCTGTCCGAGGACGATCCTTCGGGCTCGCAGGTGAGCCATACCATTACGAAGACCGCCATGGCCGTAGTTATCGGCATTCTGGTGTTAATCGTGGGCATGCAGATCGGCTACGGCGTGATGCGCCGTCTGAATACCGCAAACCTGTCCGAGAGCGTTTCGGTGGATACCGTTTCCACGGCGCTGAAGGGCGGTCTTGAGTGGGGCAACGGCTTTACGCAGTTCCCGCTCGACTTTACCGTCGATGAAGCTGATGAACGTACGGGCACGGTCGAGGTAACGGTGTTGGACACGTCGTCTGCCAACGAGCTTGAGCTACTGTCCAACGGGCAGATCCAGGCCGCGGCGCTTGCGACCAACGCGCTGCTCAACGATAAGATTGACCGCGTGGTGTACAACGTGCACGCCTATATCGATGAGGACAGCAATATCCAGCATGATTCCTTCTTTGGCATGTTTCCCGCGCGGGGTCATCAGAGCGCCATTTTGACGTTTGTGTGGACCAAGAGCTCATCGACCGCCACGAACATCGACTGGAAGATGCATATCGTGAGCATGGACGACACGATTGCCGAGCGCATTCAAAAGCAGGTAAACTCGGTGTCGTCGCTGATTGAGGATCCGTCGGTGAGCCAGACCAAGATTGACGAGGAAAAGGCCGAACGTGACCTGGAGCATCGTCTGCATGGCCGCGAGATTTTCC
>CAJMSG010000172.1:0-4116 GCA_905216105.1 uncultured bacterium
AGTCGGCGAGGTCTTCGAGGGACTCTTTGAGCACTTCCATGCGCGGCAGGTACACGATGCGGAAGTGGTCGGGCTCGGCCCAGTTAAAGCCGCCGCCGCGCGTGATCAGGATCTTCTTCTCGTGCAGCAGGTCGAGGGCGAACTGCTCGTCATCGGTGATGTTGAACTTCTTAACATCCATCTTGGGGAAGATGTAGAACGCCGCGCGCGGCTTAACCACCGAGATGCCGTCAATCTTGTTGAGCGCCTCATACACAAAGTTGCGCTGCTCGTAGACACGGCCGCCGGGACGGATGTAGTCGTTAACCGACTGATGGCCGCCGAGCGCCGTCTGGACGATCGACTGAGCCGGCACGTTGGAGCACAGGCGCATGTTAGAGAGCATGTTGATGCCCATGATGAAGTCGCTCATGCAGCGCTGGTTGCCCGAAAGCACCATCCAGCCAATACGATAGCCCGCGATCATGTGCGACTTGGAAAGGCCGCTAAAGGTGACACAGGGCAGATCGGGAGCGAGCGAGGCAATCGAGACGTGCTCGTAGCCGTCCATGCACAGGCGGTCGTAGATCTCATCGGCAAAGATCATGAGCTGGTGCCTGCGCGCAACCTCGACGATGCCCTCGAGCACCTCGCGCGGGTAAACGGAGCCCGTGGGGTTGTTGGGGTTGATGATGACGAGGGCCTTGGTCGCGCTCGTGATCTTGGACTCCATATCCTCCAGGTCGGGATACCAATCCGCCTGCTCATCGCACAGATAGTGCACGGGATGACCGCCGGCAAGGGTTGCGCACGCCGTCCAAAGCGGATAGTCGGGGCTGGGGATCAGAATCTCGTCGCCATTGTCGAGCAGCGCGTTCATCGAAAGCTGAATGAGCTCGGACACGC
The DNA here is from genome assembly GCA_905216105.1 of uncultured bacterium. Classification (GTDB taxonomy): domain Bacteria; phylum Actinomycetota; class Coriobacteriia; order Coriobacteriales; family Coriobacteriaceae; genus Collinsella. Next base: position 886 of record CAJMSG010000172.1, read on the forward strand.
CGTTGCCCGTGTAGATGTGCTCCATCTGAACATTGGGCAGGCCCTTGATCTGCGAGTACTGCATAATCGCCTTGCGCGCAGAGAACAGGCCGCGCGAGTTGGAATAGCCTTCGCAGTCGGGCAGCTGCTGGCGCATGTCCTTGATAACCTCGTCGGGCGTGCGGAAACCGAAGGGCGCTGGGTTGCCGATGTTGAGCTTGAGGATGCGCTCGCCCTCGTCCTCCATACGGGCAGCCTCGTCGACGACGGGACCGCGCACATCATACAGGACGTTATCAAGCTTGGTGGATTTAGAAAAAGTACGCATGGTGGTGCTCCTTGGAATTTGAGCTGAGGGATGGGGTTCGGGCTTGGAAACGTTACGGGGCGATGATGCCTCGCCTTGATCGGCGTCACCGGCAAGCAGCCAGGTAGCATCGACCTCCAAAATGCGGGCGAGCAGCTCTGCCACATCGCGCCGCGGAATCGTCTTGCCGCTCACATATTGGCTCATCTGACTCTTGCCGAGTTTTTTGCCGAGCATCTCCGATGCGCGGATTACGTCCGACTGGCGAACGTCGCGATCGGACATAGCCTGTCGCAGGCGATCGCTAAACGTCTCTTGGGCCACTAGAACCTCCTTGCTGGCAAAGTTCAATTTACTGAACACGAATTGAACCTGAGTTCAATTTAGGCAGCAGTATAGCGCGACGCATTATCCGAAAGTTCAATTTCATAAGAAAATGTACCGAGCCCCGAGAATTGTCCCAAAGTGGACAACAGGTACGCGCTTTTAGAGATATTCAAGGAAACGAGCCGCCGCAAGAGAAACGTCAGCCGTGCGATATATGGCATTAATCTGGCGATGAGGATGTCCCTCGAGCGGGCGCACGGCAATATCGAACTGGCAGCGGCGCAAGATGAGCGCCGGAAGAATGCTCACGCCCAGACCGTCCTCGACCATGGCCATAATCGCATAGTCATCCCAGGTCGACAGTTTTGAGCGCACCGTCAGGCCCGCGCGGCGAAACAGCGGCGTAATCTCGTCGTCGCCACCGCGTTCCAGCAGAATAAACTGCTCGTTGGCCAAATCGGCAAGGGAAACGACCTCCGCGGTGGCAAGCGAGGAGTCCGCTGGCACCACGGCCATCAGCTCGTCTTGCACCAACGGCCGCGACGCCATGCCGGCGCCGCGTGGCTCGCGCGGAATAAAGCCCAGGTCGCAGCGGCCTTCCGCCACCCATTGCTCAATCTCGGAGTAATCACCCATCAACAGCTCGTAATCGACATCCGGATGATCGGCGCGAAAGCGCGCAATCACCGGCGGCAGCACGTGGGTCGCCACACTCGAAAACGTACCGATGCAGATCTTGCCGCGCATGAGCCCACGCATCTCGTCCACGCGTCGCTGTAGGCGGCCAAACTCTTCGCATAACGCCTCGACTGCCGGCATGACCTGCCGCCCGTCGGCAGAAAGCACCACGCCCTCGCGGCTGCGATCAAGCACCTTAAAACCCCAGTCTGCCTCAAGGTCGCCCACCATGCGGCTTACGCCCGACTGCGAATAGCTCAACCGCTCTGCAGCACGCGTAAAGCTGCCGGCACGCACCGTCTCGAGCAGCACTTGCATCTTTTGGATATTGGTCTCCACGGCACGTCCCCACCTTTGCATGAGTTTTTGTCATGTTTGCCATGCATTATATTCGCTTTTCTTCTAAAGCCAGTTCACCCATAGTGAACATGCTCGGATATAGAGGGGATGTCAGCGCATGAACAACGGACTGTTTACGTACTTAGCAGCATTGCTATTGTTTGGTTCCAACGGCATCATCGCCGCTGCCATCGCGCTGCCGAGCTCCGATATCGTGCTACTACGCACGTTTTTGGGCGCACTCTCGCTTGTCACCGTCCTCGCCATCACCCAACGCCATAAGTTGCAGGCGCCATCTCGCCCCCGCGAAGCCGCAGCCCTCCTCCTCTCGGGAACCGCACTGGGCGCCAGCTGGATTTTTCTGTTCCGCGCCTATCAGACGATCGGCGTCGGCGTATCCTCGCTGCTGTACTACTGCGGCCCCATCATCGTCATGGCGCTCTCCCCGCTCATCTTTGGCGAAAAGCTGACCGGCGGCAAAATCGCCGGCTTTATCGCCGTCGCCTGCGGTGCTTTTCTCATTGCGGCACAAGGTCTAGGCGGCAACATGCCCATTGCGGGCATCGTCTGCGGCATCGCCTCGGCATTTTGCTATGCACTGATGGTCATCGCCAGCAAGGGCGCGCCGCACATCGAGGGTCTCGAGAACTCCGCGCTCCAGGTGAGCGCCGCCTTTGTGACCGCGCTGGTCCTCACGCTCGTCACCCAAGGCGCCCCCTCATTCCTGTCCGCCGGTGTCGCCGCCAGTATTGATTGGCGTGCCGTCGTCATGCTCGGCGTCGTCAACACCGGCATCGGCTGCCTGCTCTACTTTAGCGCTGTCGCCAAACTGCCCGTGCAGACCGTCGCCGTCGTCGGCTACCTCGAGCCGCTTTCGGCCGTCGTGTTCTCGGCCGTCCTTTTGGGCGAAGCCATAACACCGGTCCGCCTGATGGGTGCCGCGCTTATCATCGGCGGCGCGATTTTTTGCGAACTCACCGGCAAACGCGCAAGCGCCAAAGCCGGTATCGCTCAAGCAGCACGTGCTTAATAGCCCCCGCTTTGAAATGCTGCCTGCGTATATGAATAATCCCCATCTGGGGATTATTGTCTAAAGCTAACCAATGTGCCAAACTGCTCTTGTATGTATAAAGACGGCATAAAGATTGTCTGTCCTAGACAGATAACCGGATGTCCAAGGGAGTCCACGTGGCACACGACAAACTGGAGGCAAGCCCCCAAGACCAGCGTGGTCAAGGCGGGCATGGAACCATTCCCCTCTCCGCTGGCATGCTGCTCGTAACGCTCGGCGTCGTCTATGGCGACATCGGCACGAGCCCCATGTATACCATGAAATCAATTGTCGCCAACAACGGCGGCATCGGTACCGTTAGCGAGGACATGATCTTGGGCGCGCTCTCGCTCGTTATCTGGACCATGACGCTCGTGACCACGGTCAAGTACGTGGTAATCGCCATGAAGGCCGACAACCACAACGAAGGCGGTATCTTCGCCCTGTTCAGCCTCGTACGCAAGGTAGCACCGTGGCTGATTCTGCCCGCCATGATCGGCGGTGCGGCACTGCTTGCCGACGGCATCCTCACCCCCGCCGTCACGGTCAC
>CAJMSG010000173.1:0-4060 GCA_905216105.1 uncultured bacterium
AGAACCTCCTGGACCATCTCGGGGTCGAGCGCCGAGGTCGGCTCGTCAAACAGGATGATGGGCTGCTTGGTGCACAGGGCACGGGCGATGGCGATGCGCTGCTGCTGACCACCCGAGAGATTCTGCGGATACTCGCCGGCCTTATGCGCCATGCCGACGCGCTTGAGCGCGGCGATGGCGATCTCGGTCGCCTCCTCCTTGCTCTTCTTTTGTAGTTTGATGGGCGCCAGCGTCAGGTTGCCCAGCACCGTCATGTTGGGATACAGGTTGAACTGCTGAAACACCATGGAACTATACTTGCGAGCCATCTCCAGGTGGTTCTTTTTGGTAAGCGGCGTACCGTCGATGACGACCTCGCCCGACGTGGGCTCCTCCAGATAATCGACGCAACGGATGAGCGTCGACTTACCCGAGCCGGAAGGCCCGATCATTACGAGCTTCTCGCCGCGCTTGACGGTGAGGTTGATATCTTTGAGCACATGCAGGTCGCCAAAGTACTTGTTGAGATGCTTGATCTCGATCATGTCTGCCATGAATGTCCCTTCCCTGCGTTTACACGAGTTGAACTATTGTACGGAAAGAACCACGTTTCCGCAGCCCACACTACATTCCCGTAAAGAACCCGCAATCTTCCACCCACTCATTAGGCACTCATTGGGGACAGACTTAAATGAGTACCCGGGAAGTGGGCACTCATTTTAAGTCTGTCCCCAATGAGTGCCCTTCAGCTGCCATCAAAAAAGGGGCGCGACCTCGTGGTCAGCGCCCCTCACTATCAGCTATGTGTCGATCGGCCCCTACGCGAGTTTGGCTCCGACGATCTTGGCCGCGGCAGGCTTGTCGAAGTTGCCGCCAGTGGCCTTGCCCAGAGCGCCCATGACCTGGCCCATCTGCTTCTTGGACGTGGCACCCAGCTCGGCGATAACCTGCTCAATCAGAGCCTCGAGCTCCTTGCCCGAAACCTGCGCGGGCAGCAGGCTCTCCAGAATCTTGACCTGCTCGGTCAGATTATCGGTACGCTCCTGGTCGGTACCGGCCTTAATGGACATCTCCAGCGTCTCGCTCGTCTGCTTAATCAGACGTTTGATCATGCTGTTGACGTCTTCCTCGGTCACATCACGACGCTCGTTGACCTCGATGTTCTTCACTTCGGCCTTAACCTGGCGAATGATGGACAGGCGAACCTTGTCCTTGGCCTTCATGGCCGCGATCATTTCCTTCTGCAGCTCTTCGTTGGTCATCTGCAAATCCTCCTCAATAGTGCGGGCGGCACTCGCACGAGCGCCGCCCCATGATTACTTAGTCGTCGACGAATCGTCGGTCGAACTCTTGGTGACGCCCTTCAGGCTGACGTTGTACGGCACGTCCTTGGGCATGGGGTTAACGGTGATGTCGGCGTCCTTCTTGTACTGCTCCAGCCACTCGCTGTACGCGGTGCTTGCCGCCTGCGTCTTCACCACGTTGGAGACGTACTTCTTGATCTCCTTGGGCACCTGCTTAATGTCATCGACCTGATTATCGACATGGAAGTAGTCGGTGCACTTGATGATGTGATAACCATAGGTCGACTCGACGACGTCGCTCACATCGCCCTTGTTGAGCCCCTCGAGCGCCGCCTGGTAGCTGTCGACGAAGGTGGTGAGCTTGTCCCAGCCCACATCGCCCTTCTTATCCTTGGAGCCGGTATCGTCGGAGTACTGCTCCACGGCATCCTCAAAGCTCAGCTCGCCGGAGTTGATCTTGTCCAGGCACTCCTGCGCCTTGGCCTTGGCGGCAGCCTTGTCCTCGTCGGAAGCGTCGGAATCGACCTTGATCAGAATATTCGACGAGCGACGGGCGTCATTGTAGTTGGACAGGTTCTCGTTGATGTAATCGACAATCTCGCTGTCCTTGGGCTTGCTGGTGGGTGCCACGGCATCCTTGAGCTTTTGCTGCGCCAGGCTCTCCTTGAGCGAGTCCTTGTAGGTGTCCTCGGTGTAGCCATAGGTCTTAAGCGTCTTCTTAAAGGCTTTGGCGCCGCCGGCACTCTTGCAGGCGTCCTTCCAAGCCTTCTCGACCTCCTCGTCCGAGACGGTCACGCCGTTTTCCTTCTGCGCCTGCTGAAGCAGGATCTGCTGCGCGTAGGAGTCGATGAGCTGTTTGCGGTACTTCTTGGGTGTGAGGTCGTTGTCGACCAGGTACTGTGCCCAGTCCTTGTCCTTGGTGTAGCCGTAGGACGTGCGCATGCTCATGATCTGCTTGGTCACGGTGTCCTCGGTGAGGTTGGTGCCGTTGATGGTGGCAGCCACGCCACCAGTAAGCTTATAGCCCGAGCTGGCACTTTCGGTCTGCGACATCAGGCCGGAGCACGCCATGGCCGAGACGGAGAGCAGCATCGCCAGCACGCCGATAACCACCAGGACAATCTTGACGGTCTTGGACACATAGGTCTTGCGCTGCTTTTTACGAGAGCTGGAGGCGGCGCGGGACCGTTGCTCGGACGTCGGCGCGACCTCGGGGTTCTTTTTCTTATTTGCCATGTTTGGCCTTTCGCATCACGAATCGAACAAACGCCATTGTGTCACAACGCAGCCCCCGCGGCACACCTGGTGCATGGGGGACGGGTTAATCTGCACCATTTTGGTGCAAAGGGGACAGACCCGGCAGTTAGGGACGTTCCTTTTAGGCCGGAAGTTAGGGACAGTCCCCAAGTGCCGGTCTTAAAAGTGGCGACGGACGGCGTCGACCATGCCCTGCGGCGTGGTTTGGCCGAGTACATCGGCTGCGGCATCAGCATCCATAAAGATATTCATAAGCGCTTGCAGGGCCTCGACCTGGCCGCCCGGCTCGGCAATGCCCAGATTGATGACGATCTGCGCCGGCACCGGGGCGCCCATGCCCGCCATCGCGTTGAACGTCACGGGTGCAGCGGGCTTTACCACCGCGATATAGGGCTTGGCCACAAATCCCGGATCGGTATGCGGAATGGCAATGTTTGCCGCCGGCATAGCGAGACCCGTGGGATAGGCGTCCTCACGCGTGCGGACGGCGTCGAGCCAACCGGGCGCAATGTAGCCGCGCGGAGCGAGCTCGTCCTCGAGCTGCGCAAACACCTCATCCGGCGTCGCACACTCCCAATCAAAAAACACCAGCTCAGGCGTAAACAATGCTTCGTTATCCGCCATGGGCCCACCTCTCTCACCTTGTCGCCTGCGACGTTCTTTAACGACTAGTCATTGAAGAGCGTCGCAGGTGATTACCTAAAACAAAGGGTGGCCACTTGCGCCTTGGCGCCAATGACCACCCTGACTACTCGGCTAAATTGTACTGTGCGCCACTAGCCGCGCGGCGCATCAATTGCGACCTTGCCGCTCTCCAGCACGTGAACGCGGCCGTCGGCGAGCATTTGCACGACCTCGGGATACAGCACATGCTCGATCGCGTGGATGTGCTCCTCGAGCGCGTCGACGTCCCAGCCCTCCTCGACAGCCAGCGCACGCTGGGCGATGATGGGGCCGTTGTCGTAGATCTCGTTGGCAAAGTGCACGGTCACGCCGGTCACCTTGACGCCGCGAGCAAACGCATCGTCAATCGCATGGGCACCGGTAAAGCTCGGCAGCAGCGCCGGATGCAGGTTGACCACGCGATTGGGGAACGCCGCCAGCAGCGGCGTGTGCACCATGCGCATGTAACCGGCCATCACCACGTACTCGCAGCCGCGCTCGAGCAGCTCGTGCGCGATAATCTCGTCAGCCGCGATGGGGTCGGCATAGACGTCCTTGGACAGCGTGAGCGTCTGGATACCCGCACGCTCGGCGCGCTGCAAGCCCTTAGCCGATGGACGGCTCGACACCACAAGCTCAATCGAGGCGTTGAGCTTGCCGGCGGCGATCAGGTCGATCAGCGCCTGCAGGTTGGTACCCGAACCGCTGATAAGCACGCCGATCTTGAGCGGCTCGGCCGCATCGGTGCCGGTCGGACGGGTGTAGGGCACAAAGCCCAGGCCCTCGGCGGCAGCCATCTGCTCGTTAGCGCTCATCGGAGTACACGACCTTACCGGAACCCTCAACGCACTCGCCCA
>CAJMSG010000174.1:0-4002 GCA_905216105.1 uncultured bacterium
GAGCCGGTCGCGGTGGGCCTGTTCGACGACCCCTCCGACCCCATCCACCACATTTCGCTCGCGCAGGAGCCCGACCTTGTGGTCGTGGCGCCCGCCACGGCCAATATCATCGCCAAGATGGCAAATGGCATTGCCGATGACCTCATCTCCACGACGCTGCTTGCCACGCCGCGACCCATTGTGATCGCGCCGGCCATGAACAATGGCATGTGGAAGGCGCCGGCAACCCAGGCCAATATGGCCACGCTGCGCGACCGCGGGGTGCACGTGGTTGGTCCCGGCAGTGGCTACCTTGCCTGCGGCGACGTTGACACGGGACGCATGAGCGAGCCCGAGGGCATCGTCGAAGCCATCTGCGAGGTGCTCAGTCCCGTGCCGCAAGACCTGGCGGGCAAGCGCATCGTCATCACTGCCGGCCCCACGCATGAGCCAATCGACCCCGTGCGCTTCATTGGCAACCGTTCGTCGGGCAAGATGGGCATCGCCCTGGCAGGGGAGGCCGTACGCCGCGGCGCTGCGGTCACGCTCGTGCTGGGACCGACGTCGCTCGATGTCCCCCGCGGCGTAGAGTGCGTGCGCGTGCAGACCGCCGCAGAGATGCTGCAGGCGGCGTTAAACGCCTTCCAGACGGCCGACGCTGCCATTTGCGCTGCGGCCGTCGCCGACTACACTCCCGTATCCCCTGCGGACCACAAACTCAAAAAGCCCAACGAGCACTTGGATCGCATCGAGCTCGTCGAGACGGTTGATATTTTGGCTGAGCTCTCGCGCCAGAAGGGCGAGCGCCGTGTGATTGGATTTGCAGCCGAGACTGATAACGTCGTGGAGTACGCACAGCGCAAACTTGCCCGCAAGGGTTGCGATGCCATTATCGCCAACGATGTCTCGCGCGCCGATTCGGGCTTTGGAACCGACACCAATAAGGCCTGGATTGTGAGCACGGCAGGTACGCAAGAACTTCCCGTACTAACAAAACCCCAGCTCGCAGATACAATTTTGGACTTGCTCAAAAATAATTAAAAAAGTTCTTGCACAAGTCCAAAGTTTCGGGTTAATATACTCCTTGTTGCGAGCGAGAGCAGTGCAACAAACAAAAGCTTCGGGACGTGGCGCAGCTTGGTAGCGCACTTGACTGGGGGTCAAGGGGTCGCTGGTTCGAATCCAGTCGTCCCGACCAGAAGTTTGCAGGTCAGGCACCTAGTGCCTGACCTTTTTTTGAATCATCATGATTAATTTGCTTAAAGCAACAACTTTCCCGATCGATGTAATCACCAAATCAAAACGTGTACATCAACCACCTAAGATGCCGAAAAATGTCGTTTTTGGAGGCTGATGTACACAAAAGCGATAGACATCCCGCCCGATACCGTCCTCCACATGTCTGGACTCTCTATGCTTACGCTGGATAGACATCGCCAGAACGGGTATAGTATCGAAAGTTTTGTCGTTTACCAGCGGGGGAGTCCTGTGGGCATCAAAAAGAAGATCAAAAAGGAGCTTATCGGCACTTCCGATTACCCGTCGAATAAGATCTTTACGATCTCCAATCTCATTACCTTTACGCGCCTGGTCCTCACGCTCGTCTTCCTGTACCTGTTTGTGACGGACAACAACCGTGTCGTCGCCATTGTCATCTATGCCATCGCGGCCTCCACCGACTGGATGGACGGCCAGATTGCCCGCATGACCAAAACGGTCTCGTGGCTCGGCAAGGTCATGGACCCCATCTGCGACCGCGCGCTGTTGTTTACGGGCGTTCTGGGTCTGGTAGTCCGCGGCGAGCTTCCCATCTGGGTCTGCGTGCTCATTATCGGCCGCGATATCTACCTGGGCATCGGCACGCTCATCGTGCGCCATTACCACCGTCGCCCCATCGACGTCGTCTTTCCCGGCAAGATTGCCACGGCACTGCTTATGACTGGCTTCTCGCTCATGCTGCTTGGGTTCCCCGTCGTTGATGGCTGGCATCTGCTGCCCGCCACGTTCACGGCATTCCCGGGCCTCAACGGCAGCTCGGTGCCCCTCGGCATCTTCTTTGTGTACGGCGGCGTCATCTTCTCCATGCTCACCGCCGTCATCTATTCCGTTAAGGGAGGGGCGGCCATTAAGCAGGCCATAGCGCATCCCGAGGACGAGGACACCGACTTTCTCAACCCCGAAATCGAAGACTGATTCATTGGGGTATGATTACGTACGGTACATTCTTTGCGGCGTGGCCGCGTTAGATAGGGGTTGTCATGGACAACAAGGTTAATAATATGCCTCAGAACGATAAGACTGCGGACGCTACCTGCGTTTTCCGTGTTCCTTCGAGCGATGTCACCGTTCCCGACCTTATGGCCAACGTGCGCATCACCGCTCCGGTTCTGTCCATCGTCAAGGGCCCGCAGACCGGAGCTGCCTTTGAGCTCGAGGACGACGTGACCACCATCGGCCGCGATCCCGCGAACGGCATCTTCCTCAACGACATGACCGTCTCGCGCAGCCACGCACGCATTATTCGTGAGGGCCTGGGCGCCCGTATTGAGGATCTGGGCTCGCTCAACGGCACCTGGGTCGACGGCGCCATCGTCAACGGTGCTCCGCTGCACGACGGCTCTTCCGTTCAGATCGGTACGTTCACGCTCATCTACCACGAGAGCACGCCGGAGCGCATCGAAACCGGTGAGTAGGTAATGGCCGAACGCAACTATCTGAGTATCGGCCAGGTCGTCAATCTACTTCGAGGCGCATACCCCGATCTATCGAACTCAAAAATTAGATTTCTAGAAGATGAGGGGCTCATCACCCCTCATCGTACGCCTAAGGGGTATCGCCAGTACTCCAAGGAAGACGTTGACCGTCTCGAGGTCATCCTGCACCTGCAGAAGACCCGCTACATGCCGCTCAACGTCATTAAGCAGCGCTTGGAAAACGCAACGGACCTTTCCACTTTGGCTTACGAGGTGGGTCTTCTGTCCGATGTTCCGCTTAAGACGGAGCCCAAGGAAACCAAGCAAAAGCTGCATCCCATCGAGACCATTCCCGACATGCTCGGCGTTGAGATTTCATTTATCCGCTCCCTTGCCGAGAACGATCTTATCCGCATCATCAAGAGCCCACAGAACCGAGAGCTCGTCGATGGCCGAGATTTCCCGATTATCCGTTACTGCTCGGAGCTTTCGCGCTTCCACATTGAGCCGCGCAACCTGCGTCAGTACGTATCGTCGGCAAATCGCGAGTCTTCGATGTTTGAGCAGGTTCTCGTGAGCATGCTCGGCATGGATACCTCCGATGACGAGCGCGACGCCAAGCTCGAGCGCGCTTTTAAGAAGCTGCACGACCTCACCGAGGGTGTGCACACCGCGCTCCTTAAGAACCGCGTCTTTGAGTCGCTCAACGCCGTGGTCGAGGACGCTGACATCGATGCGCTCGACGAGGAGATCGCACGTTCCGAATCTACCAAGGCAAAAACCGAGGAGGCAAGCGCTTCTATGGTTGCCGCGCACGACGAGTCGCTCGTGCAGCCGTCCAAGGTCGTCGTCCCCTCGCATAACCCGTCTGCTAACACGGGCAAATAACCGCCGTCCACCCGGCAATCCATGAAAGGTCACGCCATGTACGACTTCGAATCTCATATTGTCGATATCCCCGACTATCCCGAGCCCGGAGTCGTCTTTAAGGACATCACACCGCTCTTTGGCAATCCCGAGGCCCTGAAGGCTATGGTGGATGCCCTTGCCGAGCATTTTGCCGACATGGGCATTACCAAGGTCGTAGGACCCGAGGCCCGCGGCTTTATGGTCGGTGTGCCCGTGGCCGTCGCCCTGGGTGCCGGCTTTGTTCCCGCACGTAAGCCGGGCAAACTACCGCGCAAGACGGTAAGCGAGAGCTACGAGCTCGAGTATGGAACGGATTCTATCGAGATCCACGCCGATGCCATCAGCTCTAAAGATACCGTGTTGATTCTGGACGACTTGGTCGCGACGGGCGGAACCGTCGAGGCAACAGGTAAACTGGTGC
>CAJMSG010000175.1:0-3933 GCA_905216105.1 uncultured bacterium
AAGGTCTACTTACTTGTGATTAGTAGGAAAGCTTCCACATGTAGCGACGCATGGTCAGCGGGTGCTGACGGGCCTCGGCGATCTGGTTGCCGTACTCGCGCATAACGGCGAGGTGCAGCAGCGGGTTGAAGTAGGTGACGACGCTCGCGGGCACAGCGTCAGCCAGGCCGTAGTCCTTGGAGTCGATCAGAGCGACCTTGGCGCCCATGCGCTCAAGGAAGGTGAGGGCGCGGGCGTCCATCGGACGGGTAGCGCCATCGGACATGAAGAAGACGTAGGGCTTACCCTCGGTGGAAACCTCGAACGGGCCGTGGAAGTACTCGCCGGTGTTGTAGGCGGCGGCGTCGATCCACTGCATCTCGGTGAACAGGAAGGCTGCGTGAGAATAAGCCATCTTCTCGGAGGCACCGGAAGCCATGAAGTAGATCATCTTGTCGTCCTTGAAGTCCTCGGCGAACTTCTTGGCGAGCTTCTTGCAGTGCTGAGCGGCGTTCTCGCAGAGATCGAAGACGTTGGTGAGGCCGGTGATCATGTCCTCGTAGTGGTCATAGCCCTCGGTCTGCTGAAGGATCTCGAGAGCAAGAGCGATGGCATAGCCGGGCTTCTCGCACTTGGCAGCGTAGTTGGCGTGGAAGCCGTGAACGATGACGTGGTCGGCGTCGACGGTCAGAGCGGAGCCAGCCTTGTTGGTGAGGGAGACGACCGGGCAGTTGTGCTTCTTGGCGGTCTTGTTGGCCTCGACGGTCTCGGGCGTGGAGCCACCGAGGGAGCAGGTGATCACGAAGGTGTGCTCGTTGACCCAGGAAGGCGTGTCGTAGTTGAACTCGTTAGCGGTGAAGATCTGAACGTTCAGCTTGTCCGTGTTGTTGGCCAGGAAGTACTTGGCGGGGTAAAGGTCGGACATGGAGGCACCGCAGCCGACGAAGGCGACGCTGTGGATCTCGTGGTTGGACAGGACGTCAGCGACGATCTGCTTAGGGAGGTTAAGGTCGATCTCGTACATCTGACACATTCCTTTCGATTATTGCGGCGCCACTTTGCCGGACGCACGCAGGGTTACCGTGATTTGGACCGAGTCGCCGGCCCGTTGAGGATGTGACAAAGGAGCTGTCCCTTTGACACATTTAGGGATGGAAGCCTGCCTGGGGTATGGGATGCCAGGCAGGCCCCCGGGGGAAAGCGGTTAGACGCTTGGTCGCGACTAGGCCAGGATGCCGGCCGCGGAGAGGGCGATGCCGCCCACGATGGCGATCACGAGAAGCCAACCGGTGTTGACGTTCTTCTTGATGAGCCAGTACATAAGACCGGTGAGGCCAAGGGAGATCATCTGAGGCATCATGCCGTCCAGGATGTCCTGGATAACGACGGTGCCCTCAGCGAACTGCAGCGGGGTGGTGGCGCCGATCAGCGTAGCGATCATGCCGCCCACGGACATAAGACCCACGATGCCGCAGACATACATGAGCTTCTCCATGAGGTCGCCGCCCTGGAGCTTGCTCAGGTACTCGTGGCCACCCTGGTAGCCGATCTTGGCGGCGAACCAAGTGATCAGCACGGAGGGGACGATGGAGATGAGCATGGCCAGGATCGGGCCCATGATGGAGCCCTGCTGAGCCAGCTGAACACCCAGACCAAAGGCGATAACGCGGATGGTGCCCTGGAAGAAGGAGTCACCGATGCCGGAAAGCGGACCCATGAGGGAGGTCTTGACCGCGTTGATCGAATCGGGATCGAAGTTCTCGGGATCCCTGGCGTACTCCTCCTCCATGGAGGCGGCGAGGCCCAGGACGAAAGCGCTCGTCTGCGGGGTGCAGTTGTAGAACGCCATGTGACGGTGGTAAGCCTCTTTCTTAGCAGCGAGCTGCTTGGGGTCGGACTCATCCGGATAGAGGCGATCGAGCGTGGGAACCATGCCGTAGAGGAAGCCCATGTTCATCTGACGCTCGTAGTTCCAAGAGGCCTGGATGGCCCAGGAGCGCCAGAAGAACTGGCTGACCTTCTTGTTCAGGGACACGTCCTTGGTTGCGGTTGCCATAGTGTGTTCCTCCTTAGTCTTCGTCGTCTTCGAGCGGATCGTAGTCGGAATCGACACCGGCGGCTGCATGGGAACCGTTGAACTTGAAGCCCATGAAGACGATAGCCAGGCACACACCGATCAGAGCGACCGCGATGACGGACAGGTTGAGGTAGGCGGCGAGCAGGAAGCCGATGAACAGGAACGGAGTCATACCCTTCTTGATCATCATGGTGAGCAGCAGGGCAAGACCGTAGGCGGTCATGATCTTGGTCGAGACATTCAGACCAGTGGACAGCCACTCGGGAACCATGTTGACGATGGCCTGGACCAGGTCGGTACCGACAAAGACGGCCAGGAAGATCGGCAGGAAGTACATGATGGCATACAGACCGGAGCCGGCGCAGATGTGCATACGGTAGGCGGTCTTGAACTTACCGTTATCGATCGCGTTATCGGCCACATGGGTGAGGGCGGCGATGATCGAACGGAACACGATGCCGAGGAGCTGACCCAGGACGGCGACCGGGATGGCGATCGTCATGGCGGTCTCGGCGGAAGCATCGGTCAGGCACGCAAAGGCAGCGGCCACGATGCCGCCCAGGACCATATCGGGCGGAACGGCGGCGCCGACCTGCACCAGGCCCATGGACACGAGCTCGACGGCGGCACCGACGGCAAGGCCGGTGGGCACATCGCCCAGCAGCAGACCGACGAGCGTAGCGCCAACGAGGGGCTGCTCGAAGTTAAGACGACCGAGCAGGCGGGAGTCCCACATGCAGAACACGCCGACGAGGCCGACGAGCACCGCACTGATGAACGTATTCATACCCTTCTCCTTTCAGTCAGGCAAATGCCTGGTTGATTACAGCTTGGCGTCGATGTCGACGCTCTGATACGTAGGGGTCTGCTGGACGTAGAGCTTGATGCCCATGTCGAGCAGCTGGTTGACGTCGGCCTTCTGGGTGGCGTCGAAGAAGACGGAGCTGTCCTTGCCGCCGACCTGCTCGGCACCGTCGTGGTTGGCGGTGGCGCCCAGGTTGATGGCGTCGAGCTTGTAGCCCTGGCAGAACTGCAGCATCTCGGCCGTGTTGCCAAAGACGAACATGACGCGCTCGCCGAGGGTGTTGAGCTTGTCCATCTTGGCAAGGGCACGCTCAACGGTGAAGACGTTCAGGCGCACGCCCTGGGGCTTGGCCAGCTTAAGAGCGCCCTTCTTGATGTCATCGTTGGCGGCAGCGTTGTCGACGACGATGATGCGCTCGGCCTGAACCTTGGTGGTCCAGGTAAAGACGACCTGGCCGTGCAGCAGACGGTAGTCAAGACGTGCGAGGACGATCTTGGCGGGACCGGAGCTGTGACGGGGCGCCTTAGCCTTCTTGGCGGGAGCCGCAGCAACCTCGACCGGTGCGTTGGGGTTGGTCAGACCGGTGCGGGCCTCGTTGATGAGGGCCGCGAGCTCGGCGCCCTTGACGGGGGCGGGGCTCATAGCGAGCGTGAGCGCCAGCGGGATGTTGAAACCGCTGACAACCGTGAACTTCGTGCCGTTCTTGGAAAGCTCGACCATGTTGTTGTTAACCGAGCTGCCGAGCATATCTGTCAGCACATAGACGGTGTCGTCCGCGTTGAACGTGGCGATCATGGCGTCCACCTTATTGGTGATGGGCTCCTTGTCGTCACGAGCAAGCGACACGACGTGGACGTTCGACACGTCGCCGAGAACCATCTCGAGCGTGTCTTTGGCGCCTGCGGCCAGGCCGCCATGAGATGCGAGAATGATCTGATTCATCTTGCCTCCTCCTTTTCGTTATGGTCATTATAACGTCTTATACGTTGCTTATATTGCTAATTAGTATAAAGACCGTTCGCGGGTGAAAATCGACCGTTGACGGGTTTAACGTACTTGAAACGTTGGGGCT
>CAJMSG010000176.1:0-3886 GCA_905216105.1 uncultured bacterium
CTCTTGTGCTCCACACCTTCAAGAATCTGCTCGTCGGTCATGGTCTCGTCGGCCATGGAATACCTCTTTCTAGACAGCCCGAGCTAGCGCAGCTGGGCGTAATGGTTGTAAATCGTAATAGCCGTGGGATAAAGATAGCGCCCGGACTGGATCACGTAGACCAGACCCTGCGCAAAACAGGAGAAGAACAACTCGTCAAGCGTCGACTCCCCCACCATCTTGCGCAGCGCGTGGGCATAATCACCATGGCGGTTGGGCTCGATGGCATCGGCCACAAAGACCACCATATCGAGCGGCGTCATGTCGCAGGCGCCCACGGTGTGACGGTCGACAGCCTGGAAAACGGCCGGCGATAGCTCGGGAAATAGCTGCGGAAGCTCATAGGCGGCAACCGGACCATGTAAAAGCGGCGTCGCGGCAGACGGAGAGCCGGCAATCTTAATGCCATAATGCAGAGCGCGCGTGACCAGCTCGTCGTCGGAAAGCACCTTGTCCCAGTCATGGATCAGGCCGGCGGTAGCGGCATCAAAGCGGTCGACACCGTATACCTCGGCTAGGTGCAGTGCAGTCTCGGCAACCCCGAGCGAATGAACGTAGCGCTTACGTTTATCCTTCATGCGCACATCGAGCAACTCGTGGATACGCGTCAACAGTGCGCGCTCGTCGCCCTCAAACTGATCTTCTACCGACAACGTTCTCCCCCATCACTCAAAATCGTCTTGCCCAAGATCGGCATACAGGCCGCGTTTGCGGATATAGCCGAGCACGGACTCGCTCGTAAGATAGCGCACGCTCATGCCGCGGGCAACCCGCTTGCGAATATTGGTCGAGCTAATCGCCAGCGCCGGAATCTGGATATACCGCACGTCAAACGGCAGGCCCGATTCCTTAATCCGCGCGCGAGCAGTATCGATGTCAAAGCCGGGACGTGTCGCAGCAATAAAGGTTGCCAGTTCGGCAATCTCA
Organism: uncultured bacterium; assembly: GCA_905216105.1. Classification (GTDB taxonomy): domain Bacteria; phylum Actinomycetota; class Coriobacteriia; order Coriobacteriales; family Coriobacteriaceae; genus Collinsella. The sequence continues at coordinate 967 of CAJMSG010000176.1, forward strand.
TCAGCATTGTGCCAGGTCACTATATCGATAATCGCATCGGCACCCGTAATAAAGTAGAGCTTTACCTGCGGCGGGTAAAAGTCGCGAAGGGCATGAAGCGTATCGGCCGTATAGGTCACGCCAGGACGGTCGATCTCGAAACGGCTCGCCAAAAAAGCCGGATTCGCAGCGGTGGCGAGGACCGTCATGGCATAACGGTCCTCGGCAGGCGTCACCGGTTTGTCGAGCTTAAAGGCGGGAGAGCCGGCCGGCATAAAGAGCACGGCGTCCAAGTCGAGCGACTCGCGCGCCTGCTCGGCGGTAACCAAGTGCCCGTAATGAATCGGGTCGAAGGTGCCACCCATAATGCCAAGCCGAAACTCCTGCCCATCCTTGATAGGCAGCTCAGGCAGACCAATTCCACCGCGCAGCGACATGACTTACTCGCCCTCCGGGGTCTCGACATCGTCCGCGACTTCTGCCGCATCGACAATCTCAACGCCATCGTCCGCAGCATCGGCTACGTCAATAACCTCAACGTCTGCGTCCTCGAGATCCTCCTCGTACTCCGAGAAGTCCTCGGCGCCCTCAAAGTCAAAGGCGCGCTGGCAAATGCGTACCTCGTCGCCCGCACGGCAGCCGGCCTTCTCGAGCGCGTCGTCAACACCCATGCGCGCAAACTTGTGCTGCAGGTAGATGACGGCTTCCTCGTTTTCCCAGTCGGTCTGGATAACCATACGCTCGATGGCGCGACCGACCACGCGGAAGGCATGGGGCTCTTCCTGAACAATGCGGAAACGCTTCTCACGCTGCAGGCGACGGCGCTCCCACTCATCGTCGCGCAGGTCGACCGGCTCATCGGAGACAGCCAACTCGGCGCGCAGCTTAGCCACCTGCTCGCCCACGGCAAGCATTAGCGTGTTGAGGCCGGCGCCCGTCACAGCAGACACGGCAAAGAACATATGTCCATCGTCGAGCGCAGCGCGTTTGAGGTCGGCAATCTTGTCAGCCGTGCCCGGCGCATCGCACTTGTTGGCGACGACGATCTGAGGGCGCTCCGAAAGCTCGGCGCCATACTGCTCGAGCTCGCGGTTGATAATGCGATAGTCCTCGACCGGATCGCGATCCTCAAAACCGCCCGTCATATCGACGACATGCATGATCAGTGCCGTACGCTCGATGTGGCGCAGGAACTGATGGCCCAAGCCCTTGCCCTCGCTCGCACCCTCGATAAGGCCCGGGACGTCGGCAACGACATAGGAATACTCGCCGGCACGCACCATACCCAGGTTGGGCACGAGCGTGGTAAACGGATAGTCGGCGATCTTGGGTCGGGCGGCACTCATGCGCGCGATAAGCGAGGATTTGCCCACCGAGGGGAAGCCCACGAGCGCAGCATCGGCCATGAGCTTCATCTCGAGCTCAATCCAGTGCTCCTCGGCCGGCTCGCCCAGCTGGGCGAACGCGGGCGCGCGGCGCACCGACGTCACAAAGTGCGTATTGCCAAGACCACCGGCGCCACCAGGGGCCACGACAACGCGCTCGCCATCATGCACCAAGTCGGCAATCTCGAACATCGGGGTCTGCGTCTCGGGGTCGAGCTCGCGCACCACGGTACCCATGGGAACCTTAAGGATCAGGTCCTCGCCGCTCTTGCCGTTACGGCGGGCGCCCTGACCGTGCGTTCCGCGCTCGGCACGAAAGTGATGCTTAAAGCGGTAATCGATCAGCGAAGACAGCTGAGCATCGGCCTGGATGACGACATTGCCGCCACGACCGCCGTCGCCGCCATCGGGGCCACCCTTGGGGACAAAGGCCTCGCGCCTAAACGACATGCATCCGGCACCGCCGTCGCCGCCGCACACGTTAATGCGGCTGATATCGGTGAACTGTGACAACAGAATCGCCTCCTACAAAAAAGAGGGAGACCCTTGAATCCTAAAACTCAAGTGCCTCCCACATATGTGCTCTATGAAGGGTGAATTACGCGTTCGCGAGCGGGCGTACGCTGACCCTGTGCTTGATACCCTTGTGGAACTCAACGGTACCGTCGACCAGCGCGAACAGCGTGTCGTCCTTGCCACGGCCAACGTTCTCACCCGGGTGGATGTGCGTGCCGTGCTGACGGACGAGAATCGTGCCCGTGGTTACCGTCTGGCCGGCGAAGCGCTTCGTGCCAAGGCGCTGACCGCGGGAGTCACGGCCATTACGGGAGGAACCGAGTCCTTTTTTGTGTGCCATTGTGTATACCTACTCTTTCGTTACGAGTGTAATCTACTCGGCGACGGGAGCCTCGGCAACAGCCTCGGCCTCTGCCTTGACAGCCTTCTTGGCGCGGGACGTAGCCTGGACCTTCACGATCTTCAGCTTAGTGAGCTGCTGACGGTGACCCTTCAGACGACGATAGCGCTTACGCTTGTGGAACTTGAAGACCAGCTGCTTCTCGCCCTTGAACTGCTCAACGATCTGAGCGGTAACCTTGGCCTTGGCCAGCTTGTCGGGATCGGTGACGATCTTCTTACCATCGTTGAGGAAGATGACCGGCAGGGTGACCTTGTCGCCCTCATTGCCCTCGATCTTCTCGACGGTGATGACATCGTCGGTGGCGACCTTGTACTGCTTGCCGCCCGTGTTAACGATTGCGTACATGTTTACTTGCCCTTCATGCATCAGTTAGTGCAACAGCCGAATATAGTAGCAGGCGATAATACCCCCGTCAACGAGTATGTGGAGCAAATCCACAAGTTCGCACAGGTATGGGGCTGACGAGTCGGCCCTCGTCGTCCTCGCATGCTTGATTCTGACGCTCGACATCGTAGGAGCAGATGGTCACGAGGTCTTGCATACCGGTGGAAACAATAGGTGCATCGACGCCCGGGGTCAAGCCCTGCAACAAAACATCAGCAGCAGAAAGCAAAATCTCCGGACGCATGGAGCCCTC
>CAJMSG010000177.1:0-3834 GCA_905216105.1 uncultured bacterium
TTTATGCGCGCGCATGGCAACGCCACGCAGTGGCCCGAGGGCACGCCTTCTGCCGAGCAGCTGGCTGCCGATATCGCCGCCGGTGGCAGCTATGTGTGCGAAGTCGACGGCCACGTGGTGGCGACGTTTGCCTTTTTGCCGGGCCCAGACGAGTGCTATGACGTAATTGAGGATGGCCAATGGCGTAGCGACACTCCGTACGCCGTGCTGCACCGTGTGGCGTCCGATGGCACCGTGCACGGTGTCGCGGCTGCGATGTTTGCCTTTGCCAAGGAGCGTGCCGATCACCTGCGTATCGATACGCACCAGGATAACCTACCCATGCAGGGTGCGAGTATTAAGGCGGGGTTTGAGCGCGCCGGCATCGTGTATGTGTCGGACGGCACGCCGCGTGTTGCGTTCGACTGGCTGCGCGAGGTGTAAGAGCGACGCCTCATATCAATAATTCGTTCGCTGTGCTGATTTAAAGCCGGCTTTCGCAAGGCGCGAACCTACGAAAATCGCCGCGCGGCAACGCAGGGCGATGAGCTCGGTCGGGGGATAGGGCCCGCTTCGCCCGCCGGCCCGTAAATTGTATCATCCAGTGTAGAACGAGGACGCCCGTTGCCGCGTGCGATGGGCTTGCAATAAGAGGAGAGCCATGTCGAAGCAAGCGGTCGTTGGAATCTTGGCGCATGTCGATGCCGGCAAGACCACGTTGGCCGAGGCCATGCTATTCAACGCGGGCCGCATTCGCAAGCGCGGCCGCGTGGACAATGGCGATTCGCATCTGGATACGAACGAGATTGAGCGAGAGCGCGGTATTACGATCTTCTCGTCGCAGGCTGTGCTCGACCATGGCGATACTCACGTCATGCTCGTGGATGCGCCGGGACATGTCGATTTTTCTGCCGAGGCGGAGCGCACGCTGCGCGCACTCGACTACGCGATTTTGGTTGTGGGCGCCAACGACGGCGTGCAGGGGCATACCGAAACCCTGTGGCGCCTGCTTGCGCGCTATGACATCCCGACGTTCATCTATATCAACAAAATCGATTTGGAGAATCCCGGCCGCGATGTTTTGCTGGCACAACTTGGGCAACGTCTTTCCGAGGGCTGCCTGGATGCCAACGAACTGCTGACGGGTGGTGGCGTTCGGGAAGACGCTGCCGCGTTAGACGAAGAAGCACTCGAGGAGTTTCTTGAGGCGGGTGAGCTTTCTGTCGCAACGCTGTCGCGCATGGTTGCCGAGCGCAAGCTCTTTCCCTGTTTTGCCGGCTCGGCGCTCAAGGACCAAGGCGTGGACGAGCTGCTGAATGGTATATGCGCGCTGATGCGTGAACGGGCATGGCACCCGGAGTTTGCCGCGCGCGTCTATCGTGTCAGCCGCGGGGATCGCGGCGAGCGCTTGGCATGGGTTAAAGTGACCGGCGGCACGCTGCACGCAAAACAGATGATTGGCGGACGTTCCGGTGCCGAGGCATGGGAGCAGAAGGTCGATCAGGTACGCATCTATAACGGCGAAAAGTATGAGCTTGCCCAAGAAGTTGCCGCTGGCGGCATCTGCACCGTGACGGGTCTTGCGCACGTTCGCCCGGGGGACGCCCTGGGCGCGGAGCCCGCGGGCGATACGCCCGTCATTGCGCCGGTCCTCACCTATACGGTGCTTCCGGGCGAACACGATGTCCACGCGGTGTTCAAAGCGCTGACTGAGTTGGCGGACGAAGATCCCATGCTCGGCGTAAGCTGGAACACGCATCTTGAACAAATACATCTGCAGCTCATGGGAGCGGTGCAGCTCGAGGTCGTGCAGCGCGTGCTGGCCGATCGTTTTGGCCTTGCGGTCGAGTTTGAGCCCGGCGGCATCCTCTATAAGGAGACCATTTCGCAGTCGGTCGAGGGCGTGGGCCACTTTGAGCCACTGCGCCACTATGCCGAGGTGCATCTGCGCCTGGAGCCGTTGCCGGCGGGCTCGGGCGTGCAGTTTGGCACCGTGACCTCGACCGACGAGCTCGATCTTAACTGGCAGCGTTTGGCGCTCACCAATGCCATGGAGCGCGATCACCTGGGCGTGCTGACCGGCTCGCCCATCACCGATGTGCGCATTACGCTCACGGGCGGCCGTGCGCATGCCAAGCACACCGAGGGCGGCGATTTTCGCCAGGCCACGTATCGCGCGATTCGCCAGGGGCTCATGCAGGCGCGTGAGGCCGGCGCGGCGGTGCTGCTGGAGCCGTGGTATCGCTTTGAGCTCGAGGTGCCGGGGGAATGCGTGGGCCGGGCACTCTCGGATGCCACGCGCATGGGTGCCGAGTACGAGCCGCCGACGATGGCGGGGGACCGGGCGAAGCTTGTGGGTCGCGTGCCGGCATCCGAGGTGCAGGATTACGCGCTGGAGGTGGCTGCCTACACGAGCGGTCGCGGACATCTGTACCTGGAGTTCGCCGGCTATGCGGCTTGCCATGATGCCGAGCGCGTAATCGAGATGGCCGCCTATGAGCCCGTGGCCGATCTGCCCAACACGCCCGATTCGGTCTTTTGCTCTCACGGCGCCGGCTACACGGTCAAATGGTACGACGTACCCGCCGCGGCGCACGTAAAGGTCGATCCCGCCACCTTCCGCCCCTGGCGGGCAGCAGACGCCGAGTTTTTCGGCCACATGTGACAAAGGGACAGTTCCTTTGTCACATTCAGTTGGTATAACTCGGTATAAGTTGGTATAACTATTAGCAAGGTTTGCCAATCCGAGGAGGCCGACATGAATCCAAATCCCTTTAAGCCCACTGCCGGCAAGCGGCCCCCGGTACTCATCGGTCGCGAGTCGGTTATCGAAGATTTTGAGGAAGGGCTCGATAACGGCGCCGGTGCCCCCGGGAGGCTCATGCTCATTACGGGAAACCGCGGCTGTGGCAAAACGGTTCTCCTACGGGAGCTGCAGCGTCTAGCCAGCGCGCGCGGATGGGCGGTTGTCTCCGATTCCGCCTCGCTTGGCTTATGCGACCGCTTGGCCGACGCGCTTCGCTCGAATAAACCCGTTGTGACGTCAATGGAGCTCGGTCCGTCGTTTGGCCGGATGTCGGTCGAGGCGGCGCGGGCAAAGGGTGAGACGTTGCGGGGGCTGGTCAACGAGCGCCTTAAGAAACTCGGTCCAGGCAAGGGCATATTGTTTGCGATTGACGAGGCGCAATCTGCGTCTATCGAGGAACTGGCGGCTCTTGCCGTTCTCTATCAGCAAGTGCTCGGAGATCAGGATGCCACGGGCTTGCCCGATAGCGACCAGCGCGGTCTTGGGCTGGTTTTTGCCGGCTTGCCCAGTATGGTTGACGATCTGCTCGAAGAGCCGAGTGTGACGTTCTTGCGGCGTGCCCAGCAGCGTACGCTGGGGGCGATTTCTTTGCCCAAAGTGCGCGATTCGTACATCCAGACGGTCAAAGACGCTGGTCTTTACGTTGATGCGGAGACGGCGGACCTTGCGGCGCGCAGGAGCATGGGGCATCCCTATATGGTCCAGCTGGTGGGATATTACATGTGGCGGGCTGTTGTCCGGCGTGGCTCGCAGGTCATTGAAGAACGCGATGTTGAGGCTGGGCACGCGGATGCCATCTCCGAGTTCTATGAAGCAGTGGACGCTCCCTTGTATTACGGGCTGCGCAGTCCACAGCGCCTATTTATCGAGGCCATGGCGGCTGACGGGGGCAAGCCGACGCGCATGGCGGATATCATTGAGCGCTGTGATCGCACTCAGAGCTGGGCGAGTAAATATCGCGCAAGCCTGATTCGCGAGCGCGTCATCGAGGCTGCCGGATACGGCCTCGTCCGGTTTACCGTGCCCATGCTGGGCGAGTACATCCGCGA